>JAADEN010000045.1 GCA_013153375.1 Chloroflexota bacterium
AGATGCACTTCGTAGCCCGCTCGCGCCAGGGAACGGGCCTCTTTGTGAAAAATGCGCACATCAAAGGGCTGGTGGACGGTCGTGAGGATGCAGACGCGGGGCTTCATGCCTATCGTCCTGACCGAATGACCGGGGTTGCGGGCCTCTGCAACGCCAGCAAGGACCAACCCAACAAGACATAGCCGTACTCATAATCGGGGGCAATCGTCCGGGGATCGGAATACGCTTCGCGATAGAGGGTCCAACTGAGATCCCAAATGCGGGGCTCAAAGGCGGACAAGCGCACATACACCCCCGCGGGGTAGGCCGCGATACAGCCCTGGCCTTCCAAATTGTGCGCCAAGAATTTGGAACGGTCCGCGGTATGGCATTCGGGTTTCCACAAAACATCGGTATAAGTCCGCGCCGCGGCCTGGGCCCAAGCGTCATCGGTGAGCCAACCCGCCTCGTAGGCATCCAGCAGGAACTGCAAGGTTAGCGTGAAATGGCTGGTGTCTTCCGAAGCATCAAAGGGAGCACTGCGGACATACAAATGGTGCGCGGGGCCCTCCTGAGGGCGATCCCAACCGTGGAAAGGCCGGCCGTACCAGTAGGGCATCCGCAAGTAACCTTCGGGGGTCATGGTCATTCCAGCGAGAATCTTTTGCAGCAGGGCCTCGGCCCTGGTCCGATACACCGCGTCGCCCGTGGCGTTGTAGAGCCACAGCAAAAAGCGGCCATGCAAGGCCAACCCATTATAAGGCACGGGAAACCCCGCGCTCCAAATAGGCGCCCGCGGGTCAAACACGAAGTAGCCCCCTTCATCGTCCGTGCGCCACAGGTCCGCGTAGTCCTGATAACTCTCCCGACAGCGACGCACATAAGTGTCCGCGGCCGGGCGGTAAGAGGCCAAATCGGGGCGCTGGTACACGAGCGCGGCAAAACGGGCCAAAGGGATGTTGATGGCCGGCGTGTGCTCGCTATGAAGCACGGCCGCATAGGTTTCCTTCAATTCGTATCGGCCCGCCGCGGGAGGCGCGTCCCCCACGCGCCAAACATGAATCAGGTGCCGCGGGCTCAAATCCGCATTGACCACCGCCTCCACCGTGCCCAAGGTCAGGTCCTCATAGCGGATCTTCAAAGGCTCGGCGCGTCGAAAGTCGTTCTGCACTTCCAAAGTGAAATGTCGTTCGTCCTCGGGCCGAACGACCACGATCGTGTGATCGTTGCCGCTCAACCGAATGGCCTGCACCCGCAGGGAGGGCCGCCCCGCGGCATCGGGCAACACATAAGGCCGCCCCAAGGTGTAGTGCGCGTTGGCCTGCCAGCCAGGCCGGGCCCGGCCGGTGAAATCCGAACGCCCGGCGAAGTCGTCCCGCAGGGCCAGCAGAGCATCGGCGTGCTCCACGAAGAGATCCAAATAGCGCGGGTCTTGCGTGGCCACGAACATGTTCAAGAGCGAGTCCAAGAAGTAGGCCGTGTTCCAGGCCAGCCGCCCCCGATGGTTGTCCGCATAGGCAAAGATTTGCCCTTCCAGCGCGTAATGCAACAAAGACTCATATTGAGCCACGAGAGGATCGACGGTCGGGGTGGGGACAAAATGTGGGAGGGCGTCCTGCAGAGCGGAGGGCAACGGGGTGCGCGCCCGACGGCAACTTGGCATCAGCAAAATCACGAAAACCGTCACCCCCAGGGCCGACCAGACTTTTCTCATCACAGCGGTGTCTCCAAGCACGCGGGTTCGCAAGGCCGAAGCGCCATCAAGGCGGCGAGACTTCTGGCTCCGTAGGCCACAGCCACAGCAGCAACAAGGCTGGAATCCAACCGTGGGTCAGCAGCGCGGTCAGCAGCGAGGTGTTGGTCAGGGCGAAGACGGGCATGGCCAGCAGCAAGAACGCCACAGCCCGATCGTGGCCCCAACTCAGGCTGTCGTACAACCACAACAGGAGGAACAAACCCAGGGTGACCAAAATCACGCCCGGATTTCCCAGATTGGCGAACGCGTCGGCCCAAAAGTTCACATTCGCATTGCCTGCCGGGTTCTGGAAGTAAGCCTCGCCGATGAGAAAGCCGGGGCCCGGCGCCGAGGTTCCCGCGGGCGGCAGCAGGCCGAAGAGACGCCCGATCAAAGTGTGGGCCCAGTACCACTTGGGGTGGGTGGAGAAGTACTCCAAATAGAAGGCGGTCAGCAGGCCGGGCACATAGAAGATGCGGCGCAACACATAGGTGGTCAGCAGGCGGGAGCCCAGCACCCCATCGAGGAACAGGGTGCTGCCGAACAAGGCCGCGACGCCTTGGAACAAAGTCGTGGCCGGCACCCGCCAGCGCTTCCAGCGCAACAGGCCGTAGAGCCCCAGCAGATACGGCACGGACATCAGCGTCGATTTGGTCGCGTCGAAAGTGAAGATGAGGGCCTGGCCCAGCACGCCAGCGCCCAGCCAGGTCCAGCGCCGCCGACGGAGGCCCAAAATCACCAAAAAAGGATTGATCACATTGGAGAACCAGCGCAGCAGATACCCGAACAGCCGCCCTTGGGAAGAGACGACCGCGCGCGCGGCCAGACGCACGCGATAGATGTCGCGCAGCGAAGGCAGGACGCGCAGGCCAAAAGCCTTGAAAAACAGGGCATAGCCCGCGGTCCACAATCCCAGCAGGCCCCAGGTCAGCCAGGTCTGGGGCAGGCGTATTTTGGGAATGCGCACCACGGGGAGCAGCACCAGGGAAGCCAACAACAGCAAACCGAACCAGAGCCAGAGGAAGAACCAGGGGAAGGGGAACCCCAACTCCAGAATGTGAAAACTCACCACGATGGCGGGCACATACACCACGAAGTACAGGAACCACACCGCGAAGGTGGAAGGCCGCGCGATGACCGAGGGCATCCACAACAACGGGCTCAAGATCAAAAACGCGCTGACCAGGGTGCGTTCCAGGGAAGGATGATAGGCAAAGCCCTGAAAAGAGAAAGCGGGCACGATATGATGGGCGTAAACCCACACGAAAAGGGCCAGATAAAGCGTGCCCCACCCCAACAAGGCCAGCCGGGAACGAAGCCAGGAAGATCGCGGCGTCATTTTGGACTTGGCTCCCACAGACGGTACTGCACCTTGCCCCAAAAGGCCCGTAACCGGCAGCGCAAACGGTGGGCACAGGCGTCCCAATGCGAGGCCACCTGTCGCAGGCGGGGGCGCTCGGTCATGTGTCCCAGATAGGTCAACTGGGCCACATGGAGGTTATGATAACTCACCGTGGCGAAGTTCGGGCGTCCGGTGCGCTGATGGCTCAAATCGTACAAGGACCAAAAACCCGCATCCCAGGCGTCGAGGTGGCGCTCCAGGGTGGCCAGCAAGGCGTCCAGGTCCACCGCCGCCACCTCAGCGGGCGCGACGCGGTTCAGATCCACCAAACCGATGAGGGCGAACAAGAACCCGTTGAGCACATGCACCGAGTCGCGCGTGGGGTACTCTTCCAGGAAGGGGCTCCCATCGTCCAGCGTGGAACGCACGCCCCCGTCTGCCAGGGGACGCGTGAAAGGGACCAGCGCCCGCTTGGCCTGGGCCAAAAAGCGTTCCTCCCGGCTCAGCGCCCAGGCCCGAACCAGCACGCTGATCCCTTCGCCCTGGGCCATGGCCGAGAGCCACGGCGGTTCAAGGTCCAACCACGGATAATCGTAGGTCCACAGGCCCTCGGGGGCCCGCATGAACCATTCCGCGGCCTTGAAGAACTCCGCCCGGCTGGTCTCGTCGTGAGTGCGCCAATAGCGATTGAAATGGGCCAACGCATAAGCGGCCACGCGGGTGGGATTGTATCGAGGCCCAACGGACAGATAATGCCGCAGCGGTAGCCCTTCCTCATCACGCGGCGCATAGTACAACGCGGCCCGCTGCAGAGTGAACTCCAAATCCAGCGGATACATCCACGAAGTCAACGCGTCCTCCACAAAGGCGAAGTCCGCGTTGCCCGTCAGGTAACCGCGCACATCGTGAGCCAATTTGAGCAGGTGGAGCCAGCGGGCTCGAATCCAGGGCATCATCGGTGTTCTCGTCCTCAAGATTGGACCCGTTGGAGCAGGGCCCGGCGCATGAGGAAATAAAATGCCAAATACATCAACATGCTGACCAGACTGTACGCGGCAAAAGTGTACACGAAGTTCCAGGCCAGCGATTTGGCCAGGAAGAAGACCCCGGCCACCAGGAGCAAGCGGGTCAAATCCCAGCCGATTTGCCAGTCTTGGCGTTCGACCAGGTTCAAGGTCTGCGACAAAGGAACGACGACGAAATGCACCAGGTACGCGGGCGACAAGTAGCGCACCAAGACGCCCGAGGCGTACCAGGCCGGGCCAAAGATCCACCCGAAGAGCCAGGGGGCCAGCAGAGCCAGAAGCAAGAAAGGCCCCACGGCCATCAGGAACAAACGCCGCGACAAGCGATCGAACAAACGCAAGGCGGACCGATCACGGCGGTTGATGGCCTCGCTCAAGGCGCCCACATAGACCTGGGACACGGAGCGCCCCACCAGGCTCATGGGACCGTAGACAATGCGCCGGGCGAAGGAAAACCAGCCCGTGATCTGGGGGCCGAACAACGACGCGCTCAGCAACAGTGGGAGTTCGACCGCCAAAGCGTTCATCAACCCCGCGGGCATGGTCAACAAAGGAAAGCGCACAAAACGGCGCATCGCGCGGCCGATGGTCCGCCAGCCGGGGAAACGAGGGGCCTTTCGGGCGCGTGCCGCGCCGCGCTCCGCGCCCAAACAGACTCCGATGGCGGCCAAACGGCCCAGAATCCAGCCCACAATCAGGCCCCAGCCGCCGCTGTCCAGGGTTCCCAGGCCGAGTTGGGTCACCACGGTCACGCCACCCGAGGCGACCTTGCTGCCGGCCAGGGCCCGATAATGTTTGTAGCGGATCAGCAAATACACCAGCACCTGGTACAGGCCGAGGATGCCCACGCCTACGGGCAAGGCCAGCAGGAGCATCCGCTCCTGTTCCGGGCTGTCCAAGTGGATGTTGAATAGGCGCAGGTAATCCGGGCCCATCCAAAGGG
>JAADEN010000186.1 GCA_013153375.1 Chloroflexota bacterium
GAAACACAACGCCGCTTCTACAACATTTGCTTGCACCCCTCGACCCGCGCGCCGGCCCCGGGCCCTTCCTTTCATGTTATGATACGCTGTACTTCGTTCAGGAGGTAACTCGATGACCCACTACCAAGTCGGCCCCTGGTCCTTGCAGGACCTGTTCCCCTCCGACCAGGCCTGGGAGGAGGCGCTGAAGGAACTGGACGCCAAAGTGGCCGCGTTCGAAGCGCATCGGGAAGAGTTGCGCGCCGACATCCCGCCCGAAACTTTCGTCGCCTGGCTGCAGGAACTGGAAGAACTGCACGAACTGGCCGCGCGCATCGGCTCGTACGCACACCTGCGCTTTTCGGAGAACACCCAGGACCCGCAGGCCCAGGCCATGCTGGGCAAAATGCGCCAGGTCATGGCCCAAATCGAGAACCGCCTGCTGTTCTTCGAACTGTGGTGGCGCAATTTGGACGATGCCACGGCCCAGCGGCTCATGGACGCGGCCGGCGAACGCTATCGCTACTATTTGGAAAAACAGCGCCTCTATCGCCCTTACACCCTGAGCGAGGGCGAGGAGAAGGTCATCAATCTGAAGGATGTGTCGGGGATTCGGGCCTTGCTGGCCACTTACAGCACCCTGACCAACCGCTACACCTTCCGCCTGGAGGTGGACGGCGAGGTCAAGGAACTCACCCGCGGCGAACTGATGACCTACGCGCGCAGCCCCCGGGCCGACCTGCGGGAACGGGCCTATCGGGTGCTGTACGAGGTCTATCTGCACGACAAGGGCCTCATCGCGCCCATCTACCAGGCCGTGACGCAGGACTGGTACAACGAGCAAGTGGTGCTGCGGGGCTACCCGCGGCCCATCTCGGCCCGCAACCTGCACAACCACCTGCCCGACGAGGCCGTGGACACCCTGCTGGAAGTCAGCCGCCGCAACGCGTCCGTGTTCCAGCGTTTCTTCCGCCTCAAGGCGCGGGTGCTGGGCCTGGACAAACTGCGCCGCTACGACATCTACGCGCCCGTGAGCCAGGCGCAACGCGAATACGACTTCGACACCGCGGTGCACCTGGTGCTGGACGCGTTTTCGGAGTTCGACCCCAAGTTCGCGGCCCTGGCCCGCCAGGTGCTGGATCGGCACCATGTGCACAGCGAGGTCAAACCCGGCAAGAGCGGCGGCGCGTTCTGCGCCACGCCCTATCCCGGCGCGACGCCGTGGGTGCTGCTCAACTATCAGGGCCGCCTGGACGATGTCGCCACCCTGGCCCACGAGTTGGGCCACGCCATCCACGGCCTGCTGGCCGGGCACCACAGCCTGTTCGCCTTCCACGCGCCCCTGCCCCTGGCCGAGACCGCGTCCACCTTCGCGGAGATGCTCCTGCTCGACTACCTGCTGGCCCGAGAAGACGACCCCGCGGTGCGCCGCGACATCCTCTTCAAGCGCCTGGACGACAACTACGCCACCATCATGCGCCAGGCGTACTTCGCGCTGTTCGAGATTCAGGCCCACGACCGCTTCCCGCAGGGCGCGAGCGCGGCCGACATCGCGGCCGGCTACCGGGACTTGCTGGCCGAACAGTTCGGCGACGCGGTGGAGGTGAGCGACGAGTTCGCGTGGGAATGGCTGATGATTCCCCACTTCTACCGGGTGCCCTTCTATGTGTACGCCTACGCGTTCGGCCAGTTGCTGGTGCTGGCCCTCTACCAACGCTATCAAGAAGAAGGGCCGGCCTTCAAGCCCGTGTACTTCCGCCTGCTGGAAGCCGGCGGCAGCCGGGCGCCCATGGAGATCCTGGCCGAGGCCGGGGTGGACCCGCGCCAGCCCGCGTTCTGGCAGCGGGGCTACGACCTGCTGGCCCAGTGGGTGGACGCGCTGGAAGCCGACGCGGCCGCGTGAACCCGCGCCGGGGGCTGCGGGGGGAAGGGCCTTTCGGCCCCGGCGCGCGGCCGGCCGGACGCGGAGCGTTTCCCCCCAAACCCGGCGAAACGGACCGCTATCGGCCCTGGCCGCCGCGAACCCGACCGCGTCCGAAGCGCGCCAGGCTCAAAGTTGCGGTAAAATGAACGCAACACTTCTTGGCCGGAGGGCTACCATGAACTTGCACCGGATTTTGCTATGGCTGGTCTTGGTGTTGGGCCTCACGGCGTGCAGCGGCCAGGCTGTGCCCGCCAGCGACAACACCCCCTATTACACCCCCGCGGCCGCGGAGAGCACCGCGACGGTGACGCCCACCGCGGTGAGCACGAACACCGCGACCGCGGCGCCGACCATCGTCTCCCCGTCGCCCACTCTGGCGCCCACGGACACGCCCGTGCTGGCGCCAGAACCCTCGGCAACCCCCGTGGCGTCCCCCACCGTGCCGCCCACGGCGACCTTCACGGTCACGCCCACCTTGCTGGCCATCCTCACCGCGACGCCTTCGCCCCTGCCGCCCACGCCCACCGCGGCGCTGGCCACCCATCCTGACGAACTGGGCCCGCCCGACATGGTGGATCCCATGGACATCCCCGGCAAGCACTGGTATCTGTGGGGCAACGCGTATGTGCGGCCCCAGGTGCGGCCGGGGGTCTTGGGCCTCATCGTGCCCAAGACCAGCAATGTGACCTACTGGATCCGCTCGAACTATCCCCCGCTGCAAGACGCGTATGTGCAGGCCATCTTCAAGACCGGCGATGTGTGTCACCACAAAGACCGCTACGGTCTGGTCGTGCGCGCGTCCGAGAAGTACGACGAAGGCATCTTCGTGCTGATCTCGTGCGACGGCATGTACAAGATCTTCCGCTGGAACAGCGGGCTGAAGATCCTGCACGATTGGGAGCGCACGCCCGCCATTCACACGGGCCGCCGGCAGATCAACCGGGTCGGCGTGTGGATGGAAGGCCCCACCCTGCGGCTGTATGTGAACGGCTCGCAGGTGGCCGAGGTGCAAGACGACCACTTCACCGAGGGCGTGTTCGGCCTCGCGGTGGGGGCTGACGCCACGCCCGGCTTCACCGTCTATGTGGACGAGGTCGCGTACTGGATTCTGCCCAAGCCCGCGCAGGGCAAGTAGCCGCCCCGCGCCTCGAACCGCAGGCGGCCAATCGGGCTCGTTTCCGATTGGCCGCTTGTTTCTTGGTTGGAATTAATCTGCGGGCCGGGCTTTCTGGTATAGTAATAGCCAGACCACCGATCGTCCCCCCGAATTTGCCCGACCCGCTCGGCGGAGAGAAACGCCCTTATGGAACTGCGCGGCCCCCGTTGGACCTTGCGAAAACCGCCCAAGCGCCGCAGCCGTCTGGATCGCATTTTGCTGCTGCTCTCGCTCATCGCGGTGGTGGCCTACATTCAATATTTCCTGCTTCCCGAGGTCGCGCTGCCCCTGGCGCCCACGCCCACGCCCACGCCCAACCCCGAGGTCCTCATCGCGGAGGCGCGGGCCCTGTTCGAGGAGGGCAAACTCCAGGCCGCGGTCGAAGCCTACCAGCGGGCCATCGTGTTGCAGCCCGACAACCCGGCCTGGCACTTCGAGTTGGCCCGCGTCCAGGCCCTCATGGGCCAGTACGAGGCCGCGCTCACCGCGGTGGAAAACGCGCTGCTGCTCAACCCCAATTACGCGGACGCGCACGCGCTGCGGGGCTGGCTGCTGCATCAATTGGGCAACACCCTCGAAGGGCTGGCCTCGCTCAAGCGGGCCCTGGACCTGGACCCCAACAACGCGCTGGCCTGGGCCCTGGAAGCCGAGGTCTTCGCGGACCAGGGCCTGTACGCGCAGGCGGCCGAGGCCTCCCGCAAGGCCGTGGCCCTGAACCCCGGCCTGCTCGAAGCCCGACGGGCCCGGGGATATGTGCTCTACGCCACGGGCAACTACGAAGAGGCGTTGACGGAATACAAAGCCGCGCTGGCCATCAACAAGCACATCCCCGATTTGCACCTCATGGTGGGCGTGATCTACCGCATCTTGGGCGACACCGAGAACGCGGTAAAAGCCTTCTTGGAGGCCAACGCGCTGGACCCGACCAATCCCTACCCCGACCTGTACATCTCCCGCACCTACGCGGGCCAGGGCGAGTTCGGCCGCGCGCTGCAATACGCGCTCAAGGCCGCGCAAGAGGCCCCCGGCGACCCCTTCATGCACGGCAATCTGGGCGTGATGTACTACAAGAACGGCAAACTGGAGGAAGCCGTGCGGGAACTGGCCCTGGTGGTGCACGGCGGCACCACGGAAGAGGGCGTCCAGGTGGAGCCGCTGCCCATCGACTACGGCCGGGTGGCCGAGTACTACTTCGTGTATGGGCTGGCCCTGGCCAAACTGGGGCGCTGCGACGAGGCCGTGCCCGTGTTCCAGAGCATCCTGGAAAAGGTGCCGGGCGACGAGATCGCGGTGTATAATGCCGAGGAAGGCTTACGCTTGTGCGGCGCGGGCGGTCGGCCCACCGCGACGCCGGTCGCGACGCCCACGCCCGAACCCTGAACCCACCCTCACCCCACGCGCAGGAGGCCCGCGATGCAAGTGCTGCGCATCGACCTCACCACCCGCTCGGCCGCGGCGGAGCCCGTCCCCCCGACCTGGGAGCCTTTGGGCGGCCGCGGCCTGGTGGCCCGCATCTTGCTCGACCGCATGCCCCCCACCGCGGACCCGCTGGGACCGCGCAATCCGCTGATTTTCGCGCCCGGTCTGCTGGTGGGGCACCGCCTCTCGAGCACGGACCGCATCTCCATCGGCGGCAAGAGCCCCCTCACCGGCGGGGTGAAAGAGGCCAACGCGGGCGGGCGCACGGGCTGGGCCGTGGCCCATCTGGGCTACAAGGCCGTGCTGCTCGAGGGCCGCGCGCCCGCGGGCACCTGGTGGGTGGTGCATGTCTCCGCGCAGGGGGTGCGCTTCGACCCCGCGGACGACCTGGCGGGCCTGGGCACTTACGAGACCGCAGCCCGCCTGCGGGAACGCTACGGCGACGACCCGCGCCTGGCCATCGCGCTCATCGGCCCCGCGGGGGAGCGCCGCCTGCGGGCCGCGGGCATCGCCAACCTCGACGCGGACGGCGTGCCCTCCCG
>JAADEN010000107.1 GCA_013153375.1 Chloroflexota bacterium
AGGTGCTGCAACCCGCGCTGGAACGGGGCTGGCCCGTGGCTCTGACCTACGGCCTGACCGAAGCCGCGTCGCAAGTCGCCACCGCGCCCCCCGCGCAGGTGGCCCGCAAGCCCGGCAGCGTGGGCCGGCCCCTGCTGTTCACCCAGGTGCGCGTGCGCGACGACGCGGGCCAGGACCTGCCCCCCAACCGGGTGGGCGAGATTTGGGTGCGCGGGCCCGGCGTGTTCGCGGGCTACTGGCGCGCGGCGCGGGCCACCGCGGAGGTCCTCACCCCCGACGGCTGGCTGCGCACCCGCGACGCGGGCTACCTGGACCCCGACGGCGACTTGTGGGTCCTGGCCCGCCGGTCAGACCTCATCGTCACCGGCGGCGAGAATGTCACGCCTCAAGAAGTGGAGGCCGTCCTGCGGCAGCACCCCGCGGTCGCGGACGCCGCGGTGGTGGGCCTGCCCGACCCCGAATGGGGCCACATCGTGGCCGCCGCGGTGGTCCCCCGGCCCGAGCGGAGCCCGTCCCCCCAGGAACTGCAGGCCCATTGCCGCGCCCACCTGGCCGGATACAAAATCCCCCGCCGGTTCGTGTTCGTGGACGCGCTGCCGCGCACGGCCAGCGGCAAACTGCGGCGGGCCGCGGTGCGGGCGCTGTTCCGATAGCGCCTAATCCTCGAAGGGCGTCTCGCCTGTGGGGTCCCACACATACACCCAATCCCCCTCGTGGGCCCAGCGAAAGAGCCAATACGCGTCGGCCACCGACAGGTTCACGCACCCGTGGGACTGCTTGAAGCCGAAGCCGTCATGCCAATACGCGCCGTGGATGGCCCGCGCGCCGTCGTAGTACATGGTCCAGGGCACATCTTCCAGGTAGTAGAAGTCGGATTTGTCCGCGGTGAACGCGCCCCGCATGTCCTCGGCCTCGACCTTGGTCTCGATCTGGAAGAGGCCCTGGCGGGTGTAGAACTTGCCCGTGCCGCTGGAGATCATGGTGGCGAACACCAGGCGGTCGTGCTCGTACACGGCCAGGGTCTGCTCGTACACATTGATTTCGATCCACCGGTGCGTGGGGACTCCTTCGGGCGGGGCCGGGCGGGGCGTGACCGTGGCGATGCGGGTCTCTTCGACCCACAAATCCGGGCCGATCATGAGCCATTCCTGGCCGTCCACGGTGCGGGTGTCGTACACCTGCACCCGCTGATAGCGCTCCAGCGCGTAAGGCGCGAAGTCCCAGGCGCCGAAGCCCGGCGTGGCTTTGGGCCGCACCTCACGGAAGCGCACCCAGCCGAAGGCCCGCTCGGGCGGCGTGCGGGGGAACAGCCAGCCCCGAAAGGTGGACGGCGTCACGGGCTCCACGGCCTTGCGGTTGACCCAATAGCCGTCGGTGGTGTGCAGCGCGGCCCGGGTGCCGATGCGCTGGATGCGGTCGTAGGCGATGTACATGAAGCCCGGGCCCAGCGCGCGGGCGGGCTTGTCCGATTCGCTGACCGCGGCCTCGGGGCTGGTGTACAGGCGCAGGCGCTCGGCCTTGACCCACGCGTAGTGGGTGTTGGGCGTGGGCAGCACCAGCCAGGTCAGGGGCAGGCGCACGCCGGGGAAATCGTCACGGGTGTAGGTCAGGCCCTGCTGTTGCCAGTGGGTCAGATAGCGGGCCGTGCCCACGGGCAGGCACCCGGCCGGGTCGTAGCCGTACACCGCGGGCGGGCACACGGCCAGGCCCGCGTAGGGCTCGGGTTCGGCCGCGGTCTGAGCCGCCCGGCCCGCGCGCGGCGCGGCCAGCACGAGGCCCAGGCCGAGCACGGCCCCCAACGCCCAAAGCCACCAACGACGAAAGTTCACCAGAGTTCCCAGCATGAACGCCCCAACCAAGCCCGTTTCGGAAAGCGACGCAGGTATTGTACCGAAAAACCGGGGGCCGCTCTCAACCCACCAACAACCACGCGACGCCCAGGGAGGCCACGACCGTGCCCAGGATGGCCTTGAGGGAGATGTGCTCGCCAAAGATGCGCCATCCCACGGGCAAGAGCAGCACCGGCGAGAGGGAGGTCAGGGTGGTGGCGATGCCCACCGGCAGCGTGCGCAAGGCGAACAAACTCAACGACATGCCCAACACGGGACCCACGGCCGCGCCGAGCAGCAGATAGCCCACCACCCGGGGACGGGCGCGCACGGCCTGCCAGGTCGTGCGGACCTGGCCCCGCAGCGCGGTCCACAACCAGATGGGCACCATGCCGCCGGTCATGCGCACCGTGTTGGCCGTCAAAGCGGGCAGACGCCCGGCCATGCCGTACTTGGCCAGCAGCACGCCCACCGCGCCCAGCGCGGCCGCGGTGAGGGCCAGAGCCGCGCCGGTGCGATCCCAGGTCGGCGCGCGACCCGCCGCGTCGTCGCCCCGCTCCAGCATGACCAGGGAGACGCCGCCCAGCACCACCAGCATCGCGGCCCACTGGGTCGCCCGCAGGCGCTCGCCCAGGAAGAGCCACGCCAGCAGCGTGGCCAAAACGGGCTGCAAGTTGAGCAGGAGCATGGCCAAGCGAGGGCCCAGGCGCACAAACGCGGGGAAGAGGAAGGAGTCGGCCAAGGCCAGACCGATGCCGCCCGAAGCCAACAGGGGCACCAGTTGGGCCGTGTCCAGCCGCGGCCAGGGTCGGCCGTAGGTCAACCCGTGCGCGATCCACAGCAAGACGGTGGCCAACAGCAAACGCCAACGCAAAGTCACCCGCGGGCCGACCTGCCGTCCGGCCAGGGTGAAAAGGGTCGGCCCGACCGCGAAACACGCGGCGGCCGCCAGCGCGGCCAGGGCTCCGAGGAGAGTCGAATCCACCATGCACTCCTTGATGTCGCGCCGCGGGGATGGCCGTGCGGCCGGGCTTCCGACGCGCGGCGAACCCGCGCCGGCCTGGGTCCACCGCCCAGGCGCAGCCATACGGGGCCGCGTTCCCAGCCGCGGCGGCCCGGCCGCGGCTCATAGATAGTCCTGACGGCCCGTGGTCTTCAGCACGCGCACGATGTCGCGCACCCGTTGGGCCTGCTTGCGGGGCAAGACGAGCAACGCGTCCGGGGTGTCCACGACCACCAGGTCGTCCACCCCGACCAGGGTCACCAGACGACCCGACCGGCCATAGACCAGATTCCCCCGGCCATCGAGCACCAGACCCTGGTCCGCCGCGACCGCGTTGTCCATCTCGTCTTTGGGCAGCAACTTCCAGACCGCGTCCCACGAACCGATGTCGCTCCACTCCAGGCCGTGGGCCGGGATGACCACCGCGTCCTGCGCGCCTTCCATGATGCCGTAATCCACCGTTTCGACCTGCAATTGGGGCCACAGCGCGCGCAGCGTCGCGTCCCACGCGTCCGTGCCCCAGGCGCGCAGCAGATCCTGCATCACCGCGTGGGTGGCGGGCATCTGGCGGGCGAACTCTTCCCAAATGCGCTCCACGGTCCAGAAGAACATGCCCGCGTTCCAGGCGTGGTCGCCCTGGGCCAGCATCTGCCGGGCGGTCTCCAAGTCGGGCTTCTCTTTGAAGCGCAGCACGCGATGCGCGGGCCAGCCCTCGATTTCGCCCAGCGCCTCGCCGCGCTGGATGTAGCCGTAGCCCGTGGCCGGATGGGTGGGCTCGATGCCCAAAGTGACCAGATACCCCCGGCGGGCCCAGGCGAAAGCCGCGCGCGCGACCTGCCGGAAGCGCGCCGGCTGCCCGATGTAGTGGTCCGCGGGGAAGACGCCCATCAGGGCCTGGGGCCCGACCCGGCCGCGCAACACCACCGCGGCCAGCGCGACCACCGCGGCCGTGCCGCGCGGCGCGGGTTCCGAAAGATAATTTTCGGGCGGGATGAACGGCGCCTGCTCGTGCAAAGCCGAACGCTGCGCCGCGGTGGTCACCACCAGCAGGCGCTCGGGCGGGAACAGCCCCTGCAGGCGGACCACCGTGGCCTGAAACAGGGTGTCGGTGCCGAGCAAGGGCAGCATGTGCTTGGGCCGTTGGCGGCGCGAGAGGGGCCACAGGCGGGTACCGCCGCCGCCGGCCATGATGACCGCATAAGCGTGCTCCAAGGCCATGACGAACTCCGCATCACGCAAAGCGACAAGACAAAAATGGTGCGCCGCAGCCGCGCGGCGACAGGCCAAATTCTACCGCATCATGGAACGCTTCGCTCAGGCCCCGGCCGCGACGAAAGTCATAGGCCCCACCTGATGCACCAGGCCCTTGAGTTCCATCAGGGTCAACAGCGCGCTGACCTGGGCCGCGGGCAGGCCCGTCTCCGCGCACAGTTCGTCCACATGGCGGGGCTCGCCCTGCAGGTATTGCCACAGCAGCCGCTCGGTGGGATCCGTGGGCCACTGGGCGCGGGCCTGCTGCTGGAAAGGCAGGCGGGGCATGTCGAACACCGCGGCCAGGTCCTCGGGTTTGCGCAGCACATGCGCGCCCTGCTGCAACAGCCAATGGGTGCCCTGGCTGGTGGCCGCGTAAATGGAGCCCGGCACCGCGAACACCTCCCGGCCCTGCTCCGCGGCGAAAGTGGCGGTGATGAGCGCGCCGCTGCGCTCCCCGGCCTCGACCACCACCATGGCCAGGGCCAGCCCCGAAATCAAGCGGTTGCGGCGGGGGAAGTGGGGCCCCTCGGGCCGGGTTCCGGGCGGAAACTCGCTGAGCAGCGCGCCCTGCTCCACGATGGCCGCGGCCAGGGCCCGATGCTCGGGCGGGTAGATCACATCCACGCCGCTGCCCAGCACCGCGAGGGTGCGCCCGCCGGCCTGCAGCGCGGCCCGGTGCGCGACGCCGTCAATGCCCCGGGCCAGGCCGCTGACCACGGTCACGCCCTGGCGGGCCAGGTACGCGGCCACATCCTCGGCCACCCGCCGACCGTAGCCCGTCATCTTGCGCGTGCCCACCACGGCCGCGGCCCAGGCGTCCTGGGGCGTGAGCGCGCCTCGCAGGTACAGCACCGGCGGCGCCTGGGGCAGAGGCCGCAGCCGTTCGGGGTAGTCCGGGTCCTCCCAGGTCAGCACCCGGATGCCGCGCTG
>JAADEN010000210.1 GCA_013153375.1 Chloroflexota bacterium
GGGTGTTCGAGGGCCTGTTCGAGGCCATGGACGGCTACCCCGTCATCATCCGCCTGCTCGACCCGCCGCTGCACGAGTTCCTGCCCGCGGTGGAGAGCCTGGTGGAGGAGATCGCCACCCTCAAGGCTCGGGGCGAGACCAACGGCCTGGCCGAGAAGGAGGCCCTATTGGCTCGGGTGCGGGCCTTGCACGAGAGCAACCCCATGATGGGCCTGCGGGGCGTGCGCCTGAGCGTGCTGCGGCCCGAAATCGTGGAGATGCAGGTGCGGGCCATCTTCGAGGCCGCGGCCAACGCGGCCGCGCGCGGCATCGTGGTGCGGCCCGAGGTCATGATCCCCCTGGTGAGCCATGTGAACGAACTGCGCTTCGTGCAGCCCCGCCTGGAGGCCGTGGCCCGGCAGGTCATGGCCGAGCGGGGCGTGGACTTCCCGTACAAGTTCGGCACCATGATCGAAATCCCCCGGGCCGCGCTCACCGCGGGCGACATCGCGCAGGTGGCCGAATTCTTCTCCTTCGGCACCAACGATTTGACCCAGATGACCTTCGGCTTCAGCCGCGACGACGCGGAGCGTTCCTTCCTGGCCCACTACATCGAGGAGGGCCTGCTGGCCCGCAACCCCTTCCAGACCATCGACCGGCAGGGCGTGGGGCGGCTCATGCAGATCGCGGTGCGCGAAGGCCGCGAGGCCCGCGCCGACCTGGAGGTGGGCATCTGCGGCGAGCACGGCGGCGACCCGGCCAGCATCGAGTTCTGCCATCTCAGTGGGCTGAATTATGTCAGTTGCTCGCCCTTCCGGGTGCCCGTGGCCCGGCTGGCCGCGGCCCAGGCCGCGCTGCGGCATCGTCCCAACGGTGGGGGATGACCTCCGGGCGGGCCGGGGCGCGTGGTTTGGGCGCCGCGGGCCTTTCGGCCGCGCGCCTGGCCTGAGGTCGGCAAAGCCTGGGCTGGGGGAGGAAAGACCGGGGGCGCGCCTTCGCGCGCCCGGCTTAGGCGTCCGGCGGGGCCGAGTCGTCGGGCACCAGGCCCAGACGGCGGGCCTCTTCGTAGGACAACGCGTCCGCGTTGGTGTGCAGCAGGTCGGTGTCTTTGGCGCTGGCCGCTTCTTGCCAGAACGCGTCGGGATCCACACCGGCCTGGTCGGGGTTCCATTCGCCCAGGGATTCCAGCAGGGCCGCGACCTGGTCGTCGGCCTCCAGGTCCACCGTTTCCTCCGCGTCTTGGGCCAGGGCTTCGGGTTCCAGGGCCATCTCGGCCGCGTGGGGCTCTGCCTCCCGGGCCTGGTCCAGCGCGCCCGCGTGGGCGCTGTCCAGGATGCCCATGCGCTCGAGAATCTCGCGCACGCCCGCCACCGTGCGCCGGATGGCTTCGGCCTGGGCCGTCAGGGGAGCCTGGTCCGCGGTGTGGGCGCGTATCCACAGCAGCATGTAGTACGGCGCGACGGACGAGAGCCCGTAGGTGCGCGTCGGGCCCTGGAAGAAGAACAGGTGCTCGGGCAAGGGCTGTCGCAGGGTGCGCGCCAGGTCGAGGCCCGCGCTGTGCAGATAGACCAGGGGCCGACGCAGGTCCTCCATCAGATCCGGCGGCAGAGGCCCCGGGCTGCGCAGGAGGATGCGCCCTTCGTCGTCCAGCAGCAGCACCGCGTCCACCGCGGCCTGCTCTCGGGCTTCGGCCAGCAGGTCGGCCAGGCGCTGCCTGGATTCCTCGTACGAGAGCGCGCCCTCGTCCGTGGCCTCGGCATCCGCTTCGCCGGCGGGGAGCCCCAACGCCTCCCGCACCGCGTCTACCAGGGTTTCGATGTTCACCGGCTTGAGCAAGACCTCCTGCACGGGCAAATTGCGCACCGCGCGGCGGGCCGAGCCTTCGTCCCAGCCGGTCAGCACCAAAAAGCGGGTGTGGGGGTGGGCTTGATGCACTTTGGAGATCAATTCGCGGCCGCCCAGGCCCGGCAGGCCCAGGTCCACGATCAGCAGGTCCGCGGGCCGCAGACTCAACTCCAAGAGCGCCTCTTCGCCCGAGGGCACATCGCGCACTTCCAGCGCCTGCCCCAGCGTTTCTTCCAGGCCCACGCGCACCAGGCGCGCGACCTCGCGTTGATCGTCCACGATTAGAACCGAGAAACGCCCCATAACGCACTCCTGGCCTTCGCCCCAGGGCTGTGGTAGCAAACGCCCCCATTATACCTTGATTGCGCGCTGTGGGACCAAAAAAGGGGGTGGGAAGTCCCACCCCCGCAGCGTAGCGCGCCGCGCGGCTCAAGCCGCCAGTTCGCGTTCGGCCCGCGCGATGGCCTCCTCCAGAATGGCCCAGGCTTCGTCCACCTGGGCGCGGGTGATGATGAGGGGCGGCGCCATGCGCAGCACGCTGGTCCCCGAGCCCATGGTCAACAGGCCCAGGCGGAACGCGTATTGTTCGACCAGGTCCCGCAGTTCGGGGAAGGGCTCCTTGGAGGCCCGGTCGCGCACGAATTCCAGGGCCAGCATCAGGCCCTTGCCGCGCACATCGCCGATGGTGGGATGGCGGGCCATGATGTCCCGCAGGCCTTCCAGCGCGTACGCGCCCACCTCGGCCGCGTTGGCCATGAGTTCCTTCTCCACCATGTCCAGGGTGACCAGCGCGGCCACGCTGGCCAGCGGATTGCCGCCGTAAGTGTTGCCGTGGGCGCCCTTGGGCCACTGCATCATCAAATGCTTGCGGGCCAGCATCGCGCCGAAGGGCACGCCCGAGGCCAGGCCCTTGGCCGAGGCCACCAGATCGGGCTGCACGCCCCAATGTTCGATGGCCCACCATTTGCCCGTGCGGCCCACGCCGGTTTGCACCTCGTCGGAGATGATCAGGATGCCGTACTTGTCGGCCAGGCGGCGCAGCGCGGGGAAGAAGTCGTCGGGCGGCACGATGTAGCCGCCTTCGCCCTGGATGGGTTCCACCAGGAACGCGGCCACCTCGTCGGGCGGCACCAGAGTGCCCAGGATCTGTTCCTCGATGTAGCGCACCACCGTCTCGCCGTAGCCCTCGTCGCCGCGCGAGCGCAGAATGGGCCGGTAGGGGTTGGGGAAGGGCGCGTGCACCACCCCGCCCATCCACGGGAAGAAGCGGGAGCGAAACGCGGCCTTGCGCGCGGTGAAGGCCAGGGAGCCCATGGTGCGGCCGTGAAAGCCGCCCAGAAAGCCGATGAAGAACTTGCGGTTGGTCACATAGCGGGCCAGTTTGATGGCCGCCTCGACGCTCTCGGTGCCCGAGTTGGTCATGAACGACATGCCCGGCTCGCCGCCGAAAGGCGCAATCTCGGCCAACTTCTCGGCCACCCGCACCCACGGCTCGTGGTAGTAGTCGGACGAGATGTGGATGAACTTCTCGGCCTGCTCCTGGATGGCCTTGACCACCGCGGGATGACTGTGGCCCGTGGTCACCACCGCGATGCCGGCGATGAAGTCCAGGTAGCGGTAGCCGTCCACATCCCACACTTCCGCGCCCCGGCCGTGGTCCATCACGAAGCCGTAGGGCCGTCCCACCGCCGGGGAGATGACTTCGCGGTCCCGAGCGATAATGGCCTGGGCCTTGGGGCCGGGGACATTGCGTAATTCCATGTCGTGCCTCCTCACGAGGATTGGCCGCGGCGAACACGCCTGGCATGGTCATTATAGCAGGGAGCCGCGCTTCTGCCGCACCCGGTCGGCCCCGCCTGCCGCAGCCGCGCTCCTGAGGGCCAGGGCTTGGTATAATCCCCGGCAACGCGTTGGGGCCCCGGCCTCAAGCCCTTTCCCCCACGAGGTGCCCATGAGCCTGCTGCGCTGGCCCGGCCTGGTGGATGTGCATGTGCATGTCCGGGAGCCGGGCGCGACCCACAAAGAGGATTGGTCCACCGCGACCGCGGCCGCGCTGGCCGGGGGCTTCACCGCCATCCTGGCCATGCCCAACACCAAGCCGCCCGTGGTCAACGAAGCCTCGCTGAACCTGGCCCTGGACGCAGCCCGGCGCAAGGCCCACGCGGACTACGCCCAATACCTGGGCGGCACCGCGACCAACGCCGCGGAACTGCCCGCGCTGGCGCGGCGGGCCGCGGGGCTCAAACTCTACCTCAGTCACACCTACGGCCTGCTGTGGCTGCAAGACATGTCCCTCTGGCCGGCCCTGTTTCGGGCCTGGCCCAAGAATCGTCCCCTGGTGGTGCACGCGGAGCGGCACACCCTGGCCGCGGCCCTGTTCTTCGCCCGCCTGTACGACCGGCCCCTGCACATCGCGCATGTGGCCTATCGGGAGGAGATTCTCACCATCCGCGCGGCCAAGGAGCGGGGCTGGCCCGTGACCTGCGAGGTCACGCCCCATCATCTGTTCCTCACCGCCGCGGATGTGGCCGACCGGGGCGGCTGGGGCGAGGTGCGGCCCCGCCTGGGCACGGCCCGCGACCGGGACGCGCTGTGGGACAACCTGGCCGTGTGCGATGTCTTCGCCACGGACCACGCGCCCCACACCCGCGAGGAGAAGTCCTGGCCCAACCCGCCGCCGGGCTTCCCCGGCCTGGAGACCGCGCTGCCCCTGCTGCTCACCGCGGTGCACCAGGGCCGCCTGACCCACGACGACCTGCTGCTGCGGCTGCACGCCAACCCCCGCCGCATCTTCGACCTGCCCGCCCAGCCCGACACCTGGGTCGAGATCGACCCCGCGGCCGAATGGACCCTGCCCGAGCGCGGCTACTTCACCCGCGCGGACTGGTCGCCCTTCGCGGGCTGGCGCGTCCGGGGGCGGGTGCGGCGGGTGACCCTGCGGGGCCGCCTGGCCTACGACGACGGACGGGTGCTGGTGCCGTCCGGCTACGGTCACAACCTGCGGGAGGCTTGACATGCGCCGGGTGCGGTGGCTGGCCCTGGGCCTGTTCCTGCTGTTGCTGATGGGGTGTGGGGGAAAGGGCTCCGCGAACGGCCAGGCGCCGCCGCGTGGCCGCGCGCCTTCTCCGACCCCGGCCCGGATGCGCGTGCCCAACCCCACCGCGACGGCCACGCCCTGGGCCGCGCTGC
>JAADEN010000151.1 GCA_013153375.1 Chloroflexota bacterium
AACCGTTAGGCCGACTTCCTTCCGGTCGCTTCCACCGCCGCAGGAAAGGGGCTTCCCTCCAAAGCAAGCCTACGCCACTCGCGCAGCCCATTCCTGCCCTCTGCCGCGCCTACGAAGGGATAGGCGCGCGGTGCATAGCCGCCTGCGGGTGGCGGCCAGCCCGCCGCGGAGGATGGGGAGGGGTTTGCACCAAACGGCCATTTCGACATGGTTTGCGTGCCCCCTCGGCGCGGCCTGGATTTGACGAATGCCCAGGGCCGCGATACAATACCGTGGTTCACGCGGCCCGAGGCCGCGTGTTCACATCCTCAACAGCAGGGCGAAGGTAACCCGTCCCGTGACGGGTGAGAGGCGCCCGAGGAAGGAAATCATGGAGCGTATTCGTTTGCACGCCGAACCGCGCACCTTGCGGGGCAAGAAGGTCCGCCGTCTGCGCCGCGCGGGCAAACTGCCCGCGGTGATCTACGGCGCGGGCATGGATTCGACGCCCATCCAACTGGACTACAAGACCGCGTACAAGGCCTTGCGGCGGGTCGGCCCCTCCACCCTCATCGAGATCGAACTGGACGACACCGTGCACACCACCATCATGCGCGAGCGTCAGCGGGATGTGGTCACCGGGCAGTGGCTGCATGTGGACTTTCAGGCCGTCTCGCTGACCGAGATCGTGGAGGCCGAGGTGCCCATTGTGCTGGAGGGCGAGGCCCCGGCCACCAAGTTCTACAACGCCACCATCCTGCAGCAGTTGGAAACCCTGACCGTCGAGGCCCTGCCCAACGACCTGCCCGAACGGGTGGTCGTGGACCTGAGCCGCCTGGAGAAGGTCGGCGATGTGATCACCGTCAAAGATTTGGTCTTGGGCGACAAAGTGAAGGTCCTGGATTCGCCCGACGAGATCGTCGTCGCCGCGGTGGGCGAGATGGCCGAAGAGGAAATCCCCGCCGAGGCGCCCGAGATCGGCGAGCCCGAAATCATCGAGAAGGGCAAGAAAGAAGAAGAGGAAGAAGCGGAGGAATGAGCCTCTCGAGGCCGAGAGCCGGGGCCTGCCAGCCCCGGCTTTTTGTTTGCCCCCGGAGCGGTGGACCATGAGGAGCGAGCGAGTCATCGTGGCGTCCGAGAACCCGGTGAAGATTCGGGCCGTGGAGCGGGCTTTGGCCCGGCTGTTCCCCGCGACGCGCTGGGAGGTGCGCGGGCAGGCCGTGTCCGTGCCTGTGCCGGCCCAACCCCTGTCGGATGCCGAGACGCGGCGTGGCGCGCGGGCGCGCGCCGCGGCCGCGCGGCAGTTGGTCCCCCAGGCCCGCTGGTGGGTCGGCATCGAGGGCGGCGTGCAGCCCGGCCGCGACGCGTCGGAGCCCTGGATGGCGTTGGCCTGGATCGCGATCCTGGACGCGTCCGGCCATGAGGGGCTGGCCTGCGCGGGGCGCTTCCCCCTGCCGCCCCCGGTGGTCGCGGAGTTGCAAAAGGGCCTGGAACTGGGCGCCGCGGACGATCGGGTGTTCGGCACGCGCCACAGCAAACGACACCTGGGCGCCATCGGCCTGCTGAGCCACGGGGCCCTGGATCGCACCGAACTGTACGCCCAGGGGGTGCTGTTGGCCTTGTTGCCCTTCCGCAACCCCGAACTTTACTTCGGCAGCGAACTTGAATAGATGATACAATCATAAGCGCAATGCAATCCATCCTCAGGAGCGAAGTTCCATGTTCGACACCGTAACCTCCGACGCGTTCCAACAGTTGCGTCAGCGAGCGGCCGAGGTCTCCCGCTACGGGGCCGCGGCCGGCCTCTTGGGTTGGGATCAAGAGACTTACATGCCGCCCAAGGGCCAGGCCGCGCGCACGCGGCAGTTGAGCGCGCTGGCCGAATTGATCCATCGGCTGAGCACCGGGCCCGAAGTGGGCGAGTGGCTGACCCAGGCCGAAGCCGACATGGAGGCCCAGGGCTGGGATCCCGACTCCGACGCGGCCCGCTTCCTCAAAGTGGCGCGCCGCGACTACGACCGGGCCACGCGGGTGCCTACCGAGTGGGTGGTCGAGTTCTCCCGCTTGACCTCCGAAGCCAAGATGCACTGGCAGCAGGCCCGGGCCCAAAAGGACTTCCGCCTGTTTGCCCCCTATCTGCGGCGCATCGTGGAAATGCGCCGTCAATATGCCGAATTTTTCGCCCCTTACGATCACATTTACGACCCCTTGCTCGACGGCTTTGAGCCGGGCATGAAGACCGCGACCGTGCAGGCCCTGTTCGCGGGGCTGCGCCGGGAGCAGGTGGCCCTTTTGCACGCCATTCTGGAGCGGCCCCAGGTGGACGATGCCTTTCTCTATCGTCCCTTCCCTGTCGCCCGCCAAAAGACCTTCGTCCGGGAGGTGCTCGAGCACATGGGCTTCGACTTCCAGCGGGGCCGCCTGGACGAGTCGGCCCATCCCTTCACCACGGGCTTCAGCGTGGACGATGTGCGCCTGACCACCCGCTACAAAGAGACCGACTTCTTCGGCCAGGCTTTCTACAGCAGCCTGCATGAGATGGGACACGGACTGTACGGCCAGGGCGTTGATCCTCGCTATGAGGAAACCCCTCTGGCGGGCGGCGCGTCCCTGGGCGTGCACGAATCGCAGTCCCGGCTGTGGGAAAATCTGGTGGGCCGTTCCCGTTCGTATTTGCAGTGGCTGCTGCCGCGCCTGCGGGATGCGTTCCCCGGCGTGTTGGACGATGTGGATCTGGACGCTTTCTATCGCGGCGTGAACAAGGTGCAGCCGTCGCTCATCCGCACCGAGGCCGACGAGGTGACCTACAACCTGCACATCATGCTGCGCATGGACCTGGAGATCGCGCTGCTGGAAGGGCGGGTGGATGTGGACGACCTGCCCGAGGTCTGGAATCGCCGCATGGAAGAGGACCTGGGCGTTCGGCCCAAGGATGACGCCGAAGGCGTGCTCCAAGACATCCACTGGGCCATGGGCGCGCTGGGCTACTTCCCGACCTACGCGCTGGGCAATGTGATGAGCGCCCAAATCTGGCAGGCCCTGCGCCGTGACATCCCGGATGTCGAGGCCCAGATGCAGGCCGGTCGGTTCGCGGATCTGCTGGCCTGGCTGCGGGAGCACATCCATCGCTATGGGCGCAAGTTCGAGCCCCTGGAAGTGCTCCAAAAGGCCACCGGCCAGGAATTGCAATCCCAGCCTTATCTCGACTATCTGCGTACCAAGTACGGTGAGATCTACGGCCTGTGAACTGGCCCCACGAACGACCCATGCCGGCCCGAGCGCGCTCGGGCCGGTGGCTTTTTAATCGCCTTTGGACCGCGGACTCGGGCCGGTCGGGCCGGGCCCGTATCTTTACAAATACTCATGGCCCGCTCATCCCTTTCTCAAAAATCTGGTTGCTGGACGCAATATGTGCTATAATTCACAAAACCCTAATCTCCGGGAGGTGAACGATGAGCACAAACACCTGGTTTATCTTCGTGGTCGGCCTGTTGGTCGGCTGGCTTATTGAGTGGGTCATTGATTGGCTCTATTGGCGTCGAAAGTGCAAGGATTTGGAGGCCCGGCTTCGTCTGGCCGAAGAGGCCGCGGTGGTCCTGGAGACCGACTTGCAGCAAATTCGCGGCATTGGCCCGGTGATCGCGCAAAAACTCAACGAGGCGGGCATTTTCACCTTCGCCCAACTGGCGCAACTGACCGCGAGTCAGTTGGCCGAGATTGTCGGCGAGGAAATTCATCGTCTGGCCGACGAGGAAGAGATCTTGCGGCAGGCGCGCGAATTTGCTCGGCGTACTCGTAAGTGAGGGAGAAAGGCATGGACGCGAAGCATAATGTCCGTTCGTACGACTGGTTCAAATTCGTCGTCGCCGTCATTCTGGCGCTGATTGCGTTGCTCTTGCTGCTGCGGTCGAAGAAGGCCCCCGCGCTTTCGGCCGCGGGCGCGGTGGCTTCCGAGGCCCAGGCGGAGATCCAGGCCAAGTTGCCCAAGTTCCCGAGCGCGGGCTTCGAGTGGAAGTACGACGCGGCCCGGGGCGTGCTGTTGAACCCCGAAGGTCGGGCCGTGTACCGGCTGGATCCCGACCTGGGCAAGTGGGTGCCGGAGTTGCCCGACGACCTGCGGGCCAAGTTGCCCGAAGGCTTCCAGATCGGCGAGGTGGACGGCCGGTGGCAGATCACGGCGCCCGATGGCAAAGTGCTCTTCCGCTGGAACCCGGAGACCTTGACCTGGGAGGCGGTGGAAGAGACCTCCACCGCGGGTACGGCCGAGCCGACCGAGACCGGCGACTGCGCCGCGCGCCCCGCGCGCCTCAAGGTGGGCGATTCGGCCAAGGTCCTGACCAACCTCAACCTGCGCAGTTCGCCGGGCATCGGCGAAAACTGGCTGCTCACCATGCCCGCGGGCACGGTGGTGGAAGTCATCGGCGGGCCGGAGTGTCTGCCTTACGGCGACGGAGCCTATCGCTGGTGGCAGGTTCGTCTGCCCGACGGACGCACGGGCTGGGCAGCCGAAGCGCCCATCCACGGGGATTCGTACTTCCTGGAGCCTGTCAAGTAATCAGGCCGGGAGTCTGAGCCCCAAGTGCCGGATGGCAACGACGGCCTCGTTTCGAGGCCGTCGTTTTGCATCCGGTAGGCGTCGTGAAGAGGGAGCCTATGTCCATGTTGGCCTATCGCGAGCAACACTTGTATGTGGAGGGGCATCCGCTCTCCCGCCTGGCTGCGGGCGTATCTACGCCCTTCTATGCGTATAGCCTATCCGTGGTGCGGGCGCGCGTGGACGAATTTCGGCGCGCGTTTCCGCAGGCCTGGTTGGCCTTTGCGCTCAAAGCCAACCGGCACTTGGGCCTGCTGCGCGCCCTGGCTGCGTGGGGCGTGGGGGCCGATGTGGTCAGCCTGGGCGAGTGGCGCGCCGCGCGGGCCGCGGGCTTCCCCGCGGCGCGGCTGGTGGTCAACGGCAACGCCAAGAGCGATG
>JAADEN010000212.1 GCA_013153375.1 Chloroflexota bacterium
GCCTTGGATGTGGCGTCCCGCGCGGCGCAGTCGCGGCCGCGAGGGGCGCACGCGCAGCGGTCGGGGTGCGAAACCCGGCCCAATGCGCGGCGGCTCGGGGGCTTCGGGCGCGTCCTGGGTGCGCACCTGGGCTTGAGGCAGAGGAAGGGGCTGCTCGGGCCGGGCTGCGGTCAGGCGGTCGGCGGAATGGCGCGTGGGCTCCCGGCCCGCGGGGCTTTTTTTGCCGCCTCCTCCGACGCGGCGGGCTGCTTCTGACCCAGGCGCTGCCAGCGCGCGCTCTGCTCCCGGGCCTGGGCCAGGGCTTCCTGCAAGGCCTGGAAGTCCAGCGTCACCGTTTCCAGCGGATCCCGCTTGAGGCGATGGGGCAGGGCCAGGGCCGCGGCGGCGAGGATGTCGTCCGCGGTGAGACTGTCCCGCCCTTCCAGCGCGGCCTGGGCGCGGGCCGCGCGCAAGATCACCAGGTCGGCCCGATGACCTTCCACCCCAAAGCGGGTGGTCAGCCCCGCGATGGTCAGCAGGTCCTCCTCCGAGTAACGCACCTGCGCCAGACGCCGCCGCGCGGCCTCGATGCGGGCCCGCAAAGCCTGCTCGCGGGGCGCCCACTCGGCGTAGAAACCCGCGGGATCCTGCTCGAAGGCCAGGTGCCGCTCCATGATCTGCGCCCGCAACAGGGGATTGCTCACGCCTCGCACATCCACCACCAGCGCGAAGCGGTCCAGCAATTGGGGGCGCAAGTCGCCCTCTTCGGGGTTCATGGAGCCGACCAGGACGAAGCGGGCCGGATGCTGAAACGAGACGCCTTCCCGCTCGACATAGTTGATGCCCATCGCGGCCACATCCAGCAGCAAATCGACCAGGTGGTCTTCCAGCAGGTTGACCTCGTCGATGTACAGCACGCCGCGATGGGCCGCGGCCAGCAGGCCGGGCTGAAATTGCCGCCGCCCGGCCTGGAGCGCCTGTTCGATGTCCAGCGTGCCGACGACCCGCTCTTCGGTGGCCGCCAGGGGCAGGTTGACGAAGGGGGCGGGAATTTCCTCCGCGGTCAAAGTCTCGCCTTGGGCCGCGCGCGCCTGGCATTCGGTGCACCAGGTCTCCGGCCGGTCGGGGTCGCAATGGAACCGACAGCCCCGCACCACCCGCAAGGGCGGCAGAAGCGCGGCCAGGGCCCGGGCCGCGGTGGACTTGCCCGAGCCGCGTTCCCCGCGGATGAGCACGCCGCCCAAACCGGGATCCACCGCGCTGAGCAGCAAAGCGCGTTTCAAGTCTTCTTGGCCGACAATGGCCGTGAACGGATAAACGATGGGCATGATGGGCCCTCTCCTGCGAGGCTGAGATGTGCCAAACGGGGCAATCGTACCACACCCGGGCCGCGGCAGGCGCGCTCAAGCCGCCCGCGCGGCGCGGGCCAGGGACAGGCGACGCCACTGGACCAGGGCCAGGGCCAGGATCAACACGCCCGTGACCTGGTCCAAACGCCAGCCCGCGGCCGACACCGGGCTATCGCCCCGAAATCCGGCCACGAACACGAACCACGCGGCGCTCAAGGCCACGAAGCGCCAGAACAGCATCCCCGGCGGCCAGGCCGCGGCCTCCCCGCGCGCCAACCAGCGCCAGGTCACCGCGAGCACCGCCAGCGCGCCCGCGGCCCAGTAGAGTTGGGTGGGATGCCGCACCGCGCCCCACAGCGCGACGCCCCAGGGCCGGGTGGTGGGCAGGCCGAACAGGTCGCCTTGCGCCGCGGCCCGCAACGCGAGCGCGACCTGCAACACCGCGAAGAAGGGCACCAGCGCGTCGGCCAGCCGGGCCCAAGGCACGCCGCGGCGCTGGGCCAGCCACGCGGCCACGGCCACCGCGGTCAACACCCCGCCTACAGGGTCCAACAGCGCGGGGTTGAGGGAGAACACGCTGCCCGGGGAAGCCGCGAACGCGGCCGGCGTGCGCAGGATCATGAACACCCGCGCGCCCACCAGCCCGGCCAGCACGCTGTAGAACAGGATGTCGGAGACATCCTTGGCCGCCAGGCCCAAGCGGGGCGCGGCCCGCTCGGCCAACCAACTGCCGAGGGCCAGGCCCAAGATGAGCAGCAGTCCGGGCACGGGCAACGACAACGGCCCCAGCGGAAGAACGGGCAACATGGCTACTTCTCCTTCAACGCCAGCAGGGCCTCGGCCCGCTGACGCAGCAGGGCTTCGGCCATCGGCCCGCCGATGACGATGTCGTGGATGACGCCGTCAGGGCCGATGAAGAAGGTGGTCGGCAGCGAGTGCACCCGATACGCGGCCGCGACCCGCGCGTCCAGGTCCAACGCCACGGGGAAGGTCAAACCGTGCTCGGCCACGAAGGCCTCCACATTGGGCCGCGCATCCTGCGCGGTGACATTGACGGCCACCACCACCAACCCCTGGGGCTGGTACGCCTCGTACACCCGCTGCAACGCGGGCATCTCGGCCTTGCAGGGCGGGCACCACGAGGCCCAGAAGTTGAGGATGACCGCCTGCCCACGCAGGTCGCTCAAACGCAGGGTGGAACCCTCCAGGGTGGGCAGGGTGAAGTCGGGGGCCGGAAAACCCACCTGCGGCGCCGGCGGGCGGCCTTGCACCAGCGTCCCGGGCTGCGTGCGCCGGGCCCAGGTCCACAGCAGGGCCGCGGCCAGCAACAGCCAGCCCGGCCACACAAGCCATGTTTTCCATTTGGAATCGAAGGGTGACGACATGGACGCCTCGTTCACGGCCGTTTGGGCCGGGTCAGGGGCCCAAAAACGGCGAGTTTTGAGCCAGGGTTTGACGCCCCGCCCCGCTCATTGTATAATGCCTGCATCTTCGGCCCTGGGTTTTGGAATCCCGGGTTCGAACACGAGCCTGGGGGTGTGGGCGCGGCGCGACCCAGGCGGGAGTGCTGGTATGGCATTGAAAGGCGATCTACGCAGTTTCTCCATTGTGCAACTGCTGAACCTCATCCATTTGGCCCGCAAAAGCGGTCGTTTGAGCATCGCTGCTGAGGGGGAAGTGGCCGAACTGTATTTCCAAGACGGCAAACTGGTGTACGCGAGCCTGCGCTCTCGACCTCAGAGCCTGTTGGATGTATTATACCAGGCCCGCCGTTTGCCCGCCAAGCAATACAAGGCCTTCAAGGCTCGCACGCAAAAACTGAACGACAAAGCCCTGGGCCTGCTGCTGGTCAACGCGGGCTATTTCACGCCCCAAGAGATTCTGGCCATCTTGCGGGACCACTACACCAACATCGTGCGCAAACTCTTCACCTGGATCGAGGGCCGCTTCGTGTTCGAAAGCGGCGTGCCCATGCCCAAAGATCGTATCCCCGTGCGTTTGGGGCTGGGCAATCTCATCATCGAGGGCTCGCGGCAGTTGCGCGAATGGGAGCGCCTGCGGGAGGAGATCCCGGATCTCAACATGGCCCTCAAGTTCGTGGACCAGCCGCAAACCGATGTCAAGAGTTTGAACCTGAGCGTGGAAGAGTGGCGCGTCATCGCGTATGTGAATCCCAAGAACTCCTTGCGCAAGATTGCCCGCACGCTGAAGTTGAACGATCTTGAGATTCGGCGCATTGCCTACGCGCTTATTCAGGCCGGCATCGTCGAACTGGTGCGTCCAGAGGACTATCGGCCCAAGCGGGTGCTGCAACACGCGTTTGTCAACCGCTCCAAAGAAGAAAGCATTTCGCTGGTGCAACGCATTATCAACCGCATCAGCCGCTGAGCATAAAGGCTTTGACTTTTCCTAAGGTGGTGTCCTATGCAGGCTGTAAAAATTGTCGTCACCGGGCCGTTCAGCGCAGGCAAAACCCAGTTCATCAAAACCGTCAGTGAAATTGATGTGGTGGCTACGGAGCGGAAGATCACCGCGGAAGAAGAGCGCACCATCAAAGAAAGCACCACCGTGGCAATGGACTTCGGGCGGTTGACCATTGATGACGATCTGGTGCTCTACTTGTTCGGCACGCCGGGGCAAAAGCGCTTCGACTTCATGTGGGAAATCCTCTCGGAAGGCATGCTGGGGTTCATCGTCCTGGTGGACAGCACCCGACCCGAGACTTTTCGGGAAGCGCGCAGCATTCTGGAGACCTTCAAGGCTTACGCGCCCACGCCGTTCGTCGTCGCGGCCAACAAGCAAGACCTGCCCGACGCCTGGGATGTGGAGGATCTGCGCATCGCGTTGCGGTTGCCCAAGGATGTGAAAATCGTGCCTTGCGTGGCCGTGGATCAGGAATCGGTCAAACAGGTGTTGTTGGAGTTGTTGTACAGCATTTTGGAGTGGATCGAGAGCGGAGAGGCCCACCGCAAGCCCAAAGAGATGCCTTCCTCCAACGAATAAGACCCATCCGGCCGCAGGCGAGGGGATCCGGTGTCGTCCATCGTCACCCAACAGGGCATTTTGCACTATGAAGTCATGGGGCGCGGCCAGCCGCTGCTGCTGTTGCACGGCTGGCTGGAGTCGTGGCGCATCTGGCACGACACCATGAACCACCTCAGCCAGTTCTATCGCACCTACGCGCTGGACTTCTGGGGCTTCGGCGAGTCCGACACCGAGCGCACCGCGTACCGGGTGGACGACTTCGTGGAGATGGTGCGCTACTTCATGGATCACCTGGGCATTCGTCAGGCGCCCATCGTGGGCCACAGCATGGGCGGCACCGTCGCGCTGGCCCTGGCCATCCGCTACCCCGACAAGGTCGAACGCACCGCGGTCATCGGCAGCCCCATCGTGGGCACCTCCCTGGCCTGGTTCCTGCGCCTGGCCGGCAAGCCCACCATCGGACGCCTGATCCATCGCTTCTCCTTTCTGCTCAAATTCGGGGTGCAGGTGGTCTTCCCCCTGATCACGCCGGACCCCTTGTGGCCCGAGCGCCTGCAGCAGGATCTCTCGCAGACCGACCTGGTGGCCTTCTTCGAGAGCATTGGCTCGCTGCACGCGGTGGACCTGCGGCCCGACCTGCCCAAGATCAAAGCCCCCGTGCTGGGCATCTACGGGGCCCGCGATCCCATCGTGGACCCCAACCAATGGCTGGTGCTCAAGCAAGGCGTGCTCCACGCCCAAATCGAACGCCCGCTCACCGCGGGTCACTTCCCCATGCTGGAAATTCCGGCCAGTTTCAACCTGATGCTGCAACGCTTCCTCACCGCGGAACGGGACGCGTTGACCCTGGGCGACACGGAGTGAGCGCCATGCTCCGAGTGGTACTGCACGAGCCTCGGCCCATCTGGCCTTTCAACGAACCGGCCCGCGACCTGCGGCTGCAAAATCAGCCTCTGTGGGCGCTGCAAAACGAAATCCTGCGGGCCTACACCACGGGCGAACTGGTTCTGCCGCCCGGCCAGCCGTGGCCCAGCGACCTGCACGAGCCCATCCTGGCCTACCGGGACAATGTGTTCTTCAACGCGCCCTTTGTCGAGGCGTTTTTGGCCCAGGCGCGCGCCAAGAATCGCCCCGCGCGCGTGGCCTTCCACGAAGACAACCCGGCCTTCCAGCAGCACATGCGGCCCCTGTCCGTGTCCTACGAGCGCTACGGCGACTTCTTCTGGGGCGACATGTGGTACTACCCGCGGGGCTACACCGACGAGCCCCCGGAGCCCATCTTCGTGGACATGAAGATCCAGGAAGTCGGCTACTATCACATCCCGACCTACATGGCCCGCGAAAGCGGCGATCTGGTCTTTCAGGTGCCGCAGCGTTCCTTCGTCGCCATCGACACCTGGGTGCATGTCTATGTGGCCGACATCATCTTCGGGCTGTTCAGCCGCGGGGTGCGCTTCGAAGCCCGGGTCAACGAAGATCCGTGGTTCAAAATCAAAATTCTGTTCCGTTCTTTGTGGGAAGGCCGTCAAATCTTGCAGAGTTCCGATCTGGTGGTCGTGGGGCGCAACTGCAACATCGACCCCACCGCGATCATCCACGGGCCGACCATCATCGGCGACAATGTCACCATCGGCGCGGGCGCGGTGATCGACAACTGCATCATCGGCGACAATGTCAACATCGGCCAGGGTTGCCAGTTGCTCCTCTCGGTGGTGGGCGACGGCGCGTTTCTGCCCTTCCGCGCCTCGCTCTTCATGACCACCCTGATGGACAACAGCATGGTGGCCCAAAACACCTGCTTGCAGATGTGCGTCATCGGCCGCAACACCTTCATCGGCGCGGGCACGACCTTCACCGACTTCAACCTGCTTTCGCAGCCCATCAAAGCCCGCCGTCCCGACGGCACCCTGGAACAAACGCCCTTCCCCGTGCTGGGCGGCGCGGTGGGGCACAACTGCCGCCTGGGTTCGGGCCTCATCATCTACCCCGCGCGCACCATCGAGTCCGATGTGGTGCTCGCCGCCACCGAGGATCGCCGCGTGATCACCAAGGACATCTTCTACGAAGACAGCGACCATCACCGCTTCAATCTGGACTTCGTGGTCGAACGGGCCTACCCCCGGCCCCCCGAATATCCGAACTATCCATACTTCCGCAACAAGTAACTCCAACCTCGGATGTCCGCCCGGGGCCAGGGCCCCGACTGGCACATCCCCCAATACAACAGGATGAACGCTCCGCGGACGGCCCGCGGCAGGGCTGCAGGCCCAACCCCTCTGGTCGAGATGGTCATGAGCCGACAAGATCCTCGCTTCGCCTTCATCATCCATCCCATTGACCCGCGCGCGGATGTGCGGCGGCGCTATCCGTGGCTGGCCAAAGTGCTGCCCGAGGGCTGGATCCACTACCTCTCGGGCCTGTGGCCGCCCCTGAAACTTTCGGACATCGAGGGCATCGAATCCCAGGCCACGGGGGAGCGCATCCGCGGCTGGCTGCTGGCCTGCCCGCTGACGCCCCAGCGGATGCGCACTTCCGCGCTGGACTTCGTGTATCGCAAGATCATCCAAACCGTGCGTCTGGCCGAGCGGCTGGGGGCGGACATAGTCGGCCTGGGCGCGTGGACCGCGGCCATCGGCGACGCGGGCGAAACCGTGGCCCGCGCGGCCCGCATCCCGGTCACCACGGGCGACGCGTACACCGTGGCCGTGGTGGTCGAACAACTGCGGCAGGCCGCGCGCCTCCTGGGCGTGACCCCCTGGGAGGCCGCGACCGTGGCCGTGGTCGGCGCCACGGGAGCCATCGGCCGCGCGGCCGCGGACCTTCTGGCCGACCAGGTGGCGCGGGTGCTGCTGATCGGCCGCCGCCCGCGCGGGCTGCAACAAGTGGCCCAGGCCCTCACCGCGCGGCCGCGGCGGGCCACCGTGGAGGTCACCACCGACCTGCAGCGTTTGATCGAAGCGCCCTTCATCCTCTCGGCCACCACCGCGGGCCGGGCCGTCATCCAACCCGAATATCTGCAGCCCGGAAGCGTGGTGCTCGATGTGGCGTTGCCCCGCGATGTGTCCCTGCGCGTGCAACGCCACCGTCAGGATGTGCTGGTCCTCGACGGAGGCATCGTGCGCGTGCCCGGTCCGGTCAACTTCCACTTCAACTTCGGCCTGCCCCGGGGCCTGGCCTACGCGTGCATGGCCGAGACCATGATTCTCACGCTGGAACGCCGCTTTGAGTGTTATACTATAGGGCGCAATATTCCGGTGGACAAGGTCAACGAGATCGCCCGTATGGGGGCCCGACACGGATTCGAGGTGGCTCCCTTGATGACTTTGGGGCGTCGCGTGCGCGCGGCCCAATGGGAACGGGTCCGCCACGCGGCCCAACAAGCCCGCTCCTCCAAGGAGGCGCTATGAACCGGCCTCGGCTACTGATTGTCGAAGACGACAAAGACACCGCGCAGATGCTCAAGTTGTTCTTCGAGCATCAGGACTACGACATCGAGGTCGCCACCCGCGGCCGCGAAGCCGTAGAAAAGGCGCGCACCTTCCTGCCGAACCTCATCCTGCTGGACATCCTCTTGCCCGACATCGACGGCTACGAGGTCTTCCGCCAGATTCGCACCCTGCCCCGCACGGCCCACATCCCCGTCATCTTCCTCACCCAACGGGACGAGCGCTACGCGCGCATTCAGGGCCTGGAGATGGGCGCGGACGACTTCATCACCAAGCCCTTCGATCCCGACGAACTGCGCCTGCGGGTCAAGAACATCCTGCAGCGGGTCGAACGGGAGCGCCTGACCGACCCGCGCACCCATCTGCCTTCGGGGCGCTCGGTGGAGGACTACCTGCGCACCCTGATCCAACGCCGCGACTGGGCGCTGGTGGACATCTGGATCAAGCACTTCGACGCGTTCCGCGAGGTGTACGGCTTCATCGCCGCGGACGATGTGCTGCGCTTCATGGGCATGCTGCTCACCCAAATCATGGACCAACTCGGGTCGGAGCAGGACTTCATCGGGCATCCGGGCGAGAGCGAGTTCATCGTGGTCACCGACGAAATGCGCGCGCCGCTGATCGCGGAGCACCTCAAAGCCCGCTTCGACGAGGATGTCAAGGCCCTCTACAACTACCGGGATCGGGAACGGGGGTATCTCATCGTCACGGGCGAGGACGGAACGCCGCAGACGGTCCCGCTGATGACGCTGGACATCGGCATCGTCCGGGCCCGGGAGCACGATTTTGCCGATATTCGCGAGATCACCGAGGTCGCGGCCCGCAGCCACCGCAAGCCCGCGGCCTGATCGAGAGCGGCGATGAGCACTCTGCCTCTCCCTTCGGCCACCGCCCAAAGCGTCGGCCAGGCGTGGGATTCCATCCTCCGCGCGCTGGACGCGGCGCAAGACGAAGAGAGCCTTTTGCGCCAGGTGGTGCAAAATCTGGCCTCTCTGGTGCCCCACGACACGGCCACCTTGTGGCGCAAAGAGGGCTCGCGGTTGGTCGTCGTGGCCGAGCACGGCTACGCGGCGGACGAATCGCCCCTGGGATTGCAGGTTGACATTCAAGATAGCCGCATCTTCCAAACCATCACCGCCCAACGCCAAATCCTGTATGTCCCCGATGTGACCCAGGATGCGCGCTTTCCGGCCCGCGAGCAAGCGCCCCGCCGGAGTTGGCTGGGCGTCCCCGTGCAGGTGGGGGACGAAATCTTGGGCCTGCTGGTGCTCGAAGCCCGCGCGCCCCACGCGTTTCAAGACGAGCACATCGGCCTCGTCCACGGCTTTGCCCGTCTGCTGGGCCAATACTGGCAGCAGCATCGCACCCTGGCCCAACTGCGGGCCGAGCGCAACCAGGCCCAGGAACTGGCCCAACGGCTGGAACTGCTGCACACCGTCATCCGCGATTTGACCTCCACCCTGGACGCCCGGCGCATCTGGGCCCGCGCGACCCGGCACCTGCAAAGCGCGCTCCAAGCGCCGCGGGTCACCGCGCTCAGCCCCGACACCCGCGGCCGGGTCATGCTCGAAGTGGAAATTCCCCCCGTTGACGACGAATACGCGCAGGACCGGCCCGTGCCTTTGCGGCCCCTGTTCGCGTTCTTGAAGGAGAGCGGCGGCCGGCTGCTGCATGTGCGCGATCCCTGGCGGGAGCCCTTGCTGACCTCGGCCGCGGCCTTCTTCCGGGCCCGCCACCTGGGCCACGCGCTCATCGTCCCCGTGGCCGACGAGGAGCACCTGCACGGCGCGTTCATCGTGTGGGACACGGAGCCCATCCCCCCCGAACGCATCGAACTGGCCCGCACCCTGGCCCAACAGACCGCGGCCAGTCTGCGCAACGCCCGGCTCTACCACATCACGCGGCAACTGAGCGCCCGGCTGGAGCAGCAGGTGGAAGAGCGCACCGCGGCCCTGCGGGCCGAGCACCGCCGCGCGCAACTCATGGCCCACATCTTCGCGGAGTTGGCCGGCAGTCTGGATCTCGACCAGGTGCTCAACCGCACCCTGGACACGCTGTGCGAGGGCCTGCACGCGACCCAGGGCGTGGTGCTGCACATCCCGCCCGACGACCCGACGAACATCGTTTGGCGGGCCGGCCGCGGGCCCCGACGCCCCGAATACGGCGGGCAAAAGGTGGACCTGAAGCCCGACGATCCCTGGCTGCGGTGGGTGACCCGCGAGCACAAGGTGCTGCTCATCGAGCCCGACACCCCCTGGCCGCCCGGCTGGGCCGAGATCTTCGGCCACTATCCCCGGGGCGTGGCCGCGCCTTTGCTCCTGGGCGCGGAGGCCCACGGCGTCTTGCTGTTGCTCCGCGAGCACGATCGCCCCTGGCCCCAGGCCGACATCGAACTGGTGCAGGCCACGGCCATGCAAATGGCGACCGTCATCCAGAACGCCAATGTGGTGCAACTGCTGCACCGCCAGATCGCGGAGACCATGGAAATCTCCCGCGAGCGGCAAATCGAGGCCAGCCGGATGCGGGCCATCCTCGAAGCCGTGGCCGACGGCATTCTGGTCACCGACCCGCGCGGGCAGGTGACCCTGGTCAACCCCTCGGCCGAGCGCCTGTTGGGCCTGAAAGAGGACGAATTGCTGGGCCAGCCTCTGGAGCGTTTTCGGGGCCTGTTCGGCGCGCAGGGCCAGGCCTGGCTGGAGCACATCCGCCTTTGGTCGCAAAACCCCGCGGCCTACACGCCCGGCGAAACCGCGGCCTCGCAAATCGAACTCGAGGACGGGCGGGTGCTGGCCATCCACCTGGCGCCGGTGTTCATGCAGCAGCGTTTTCTGGGCACGGTGTCCGCGATTCGCGACATCACCCACCACATCGAAGTGGACCGGATGAAGTCGGAATTCGTGGCCACGGTCAGCCACGAACTGCGCACGCCCCTCACGGCCATCAAGGGGTATGTGGACCTGCTGACCAAGCCCCAAATCATGGGCGAACTCAACCCCAAGCAGGCCAAGGCCGTGGCCGTCATTCGGCGGCATGTGCAGCGCCTGATCAGCCTGGTCAACGACCTGCTCACCCTCTCGCGGCTGGAATCGGGCCGCATGCACATCGAGCCCCGCGTCGTGGACCTGGCCCCCATTCTGGAAGAAGTGGTGGACGAATTTCGGCGTCAAATGCGCGACCGCGGCCGGGATCTGACCATCACGCTGGACCTGCCGGCCCACCTCCCGCCGGTGCTGGCCGACCCTCAGCGGGTGCGGCAAATCGTGGGCAATCTGGTGGAGAACGCGGGCCGCTACACGCCCGACCGCGGCCAGGTGACCGTAAGCGCCCACGCGCAGGACGCGTTCGTGCAGGTCAGCGTCCACGATACGGGCATCGGCATCCAACCCCAGGACCTGGATCGGGTCTTCGAACGCTTCTACCGCGGCGAGCACCCCCTGGTGATGCAGACGCCCGGCACGGGCTTGGGGTTGGCCATTGTCAAGCAACTGGTGGAGATGCACGGCGGACGCATCTGGGTCGAGAGCACGGGCGTGCCCGGTGAGGGCACCACTTTCCACTTCACCTTGCCGCTGGCCCCCTCGGATGCGTCCCCCACCGACGAGTTGACGGCGCCCAGGGAGTGAACACCATGCCCAAGATCCTCATCGCCGAAGACGAACCCGACATCCGCGAACTGGTGGCTTTGATCTTGGAGTTGGACGGACACACGGTGGTGCAGGCCCGAGACGGTCAGGAAGCCATCGAAAAAGCCCGCCAGGAGCGGCCGGATTTGATTCTCATGGATGTGCGCATGCCCCGGATGAACGGGTACGAGGCCTGCGAGGTGCTCAAAGCCGATGCGCAGACGCGCGACATCCCCGTGGTGTTCTTGTCGGCCAAAGGCCAGGCCGGTGAAGTGGAAGCCGGCTATCGGGCCGGGGCCATCGCTTATCTCATCAAGCCTTTCGACGCAGAGGAACTTCTGGAACAGATCAAACGCACGCTAACGCACGCGTAGAGTCGAGGTCATGAGCGCGCTGCTGCTGCCGAACCGCACTTTCCTGCACTACGAGGTCCTGGGCCGCGGGATGCCCCCGGTGCTGTTTTTGCACACCTGGGTCGGTTCGTGGCGCTACTGGCTGGCGACCATGGAGGAACTCTCCATCAATCACCGCACCTACGCGTTGGACTTCGCCGGTTTCGGCAGCACCCTGGGCGGTCATCTGCGTCAGGAACTGGACGACTATCTGGAACAGGTGGAATACTTCATCCAGTCCATGGAGTTGCGGGAAGTGGTCTTGGTGGGCCACGGTCTGGGCGCGGTGGTGGCCATCGCGCTGGCGGCCCGGCATCGGGAGCGCGTCCAGAGGCTGGTCACCATCGGAGCGCCCTTGCAACCCGGCTGGAACGCCGCGCTGCCTTCCGGCGCGGTCGAGGCGCTGGCGCGGCTGGTGGGCCGCAAAAAAGAGGCCTTCTACACCGACCTGCTGCTGCCCGAGGTGCGCCGGGTCAGCCCCCAGGCCTATCAGGCCGCGCTGCAGGCCAGCGCGGCGGTGGATGTCCTGGCCCTGGCCCGGGAGACGACCCAGCCCTGGCTGGCCCTCTACGGGAGCCAGGATCCCATCTTTCAGCACATCATGGAGCGCAACAACGGCTACTGGCCCCTGCCCAGTTCACCCGCGCATCATGTGCTGGTGTTCGAGCGCAGCGGCCACTTTCCCATGCTCGAAGCCCCCCGCCCCTTCCATCGTCTGTTGCGCGACTTCCTCGGCCTGCCCGCAGGCGGCGATCTTCGCGATTTGCAGTTGCGAGACGAATGGCGACGACGCTTTCGCTGAACCTGCTTCTCGTGGGCGCGCTGCTGCTGGGGTGGGGGCATCTCCCGGGGCGCATCACGGCCCCCGCCGCGCCGCGTCCGGCCGCCTTCCATCTGGGCGCGCCCGCGTCCTGCGCGGAAAGCGGCTCCGTGGACGAGGTCGCGGTGCCCACCACTTATCTGGCGGATGGTGAGATTCGGGCCCTGGTGTACCTGCCGCCCTGCTACGACCCCCAAGCCAGGCCGGGCTACCCCCTGTTGGTGCTCATCCACGGCCAGGGCTACACGCCCCAACAGTGGTTGGATCTGGACCTCCCAGGCCGGGCGGACGCGCTCATCCAGCGCGGCGAAGCCCCGCCTTTCGTGGTGCTCATGCCTTACGACCCGCCGCCGGCCATGCGCCCGCCCCATACGGGCTTCGACGAGGCGTTTTTGAACGACCTGCTGCCCTGGTTCACCCAGCGCTATCCGGTGCGCGCCGAGCGCGAATATTGGGCCGTGGGCGGCATTTCGCGCGGCGCGGCCTGGGCCATCCACTTCGGCCTGCAAGGGTGGGACCGCTTCGGCGCGCTGGGCGGCCACAGCCCGCCCGTGTTCTGGAGCGACAGCCCGCACCTGCGCGCCTGGCTGACTTCCATCCCTGAGGCGGCGTGGCCGCGCATTTACCTGGACATCGGAGACGCGGACCGGCAGGATATTCTGGGCGCGGCCCGCGACTTCGAGAGCCTGCTGACCGAGATGGGCATCCCCCACGAGTGGCACTTGAATGTGGGCCGCCACGAGCAGGCCTATTGGGACGCGCACCTGGAGGATTATCTGCGCTGGTACGCCGCGGCCTGGAGCCCGGCCGCACCGGAGGCGTCCCCCACCCAGGAGGACTCGCGGTGACGACCTCGTGGTTTCGCTTCGAAGTGCAGGCCACCGCGGGCAAGGCCCGCGCGGGGGTGTTCCATACGCCCCACGGGCCGCTGCTCACGCCCGTCTTCGCGCCCGTGGGGACCCAGGCCACGGTCAAGGCGCTGACGCCGGCCCAGGTGCGGGACGCGGGCGCGACGCTGGTGCTGGCCAACACTTATCACCTCTACCTGCGCCCCGGCGCGGATCTGGTGGCCGAGATGGGCGGCCTGCACCGTTTCATGGCCTGGGAGGGGCCCATCCTCACCGATTCGGGCGGGTTTCAGGTCTTCTCGCTGGGCGATCTGCGCCAGGTGGACGACGACGGGGTGACTTTTCGGAGCCACCTGGACGGCTCGCTGCACCGCTTCACGCCCGAGGTGTCGGTGCGGGTGCAAGAGCAACTGGGCGCGGACATCATCATGGCGTTCGACGAGTGCCCCGAGCCTTACGACCGGGCGTACAACGAGCGCGCGCTGGAACGCACCCACCGCTGGGCCGAGCGCAGCCTGCGGGCGCATACCCGCCGCGACCAGGCTCTGTTCGGCATCGTCCAGGGCGGCGTGTTCCCGGACCTGCGGGAGCGTTCGGCCCGCTTCATCGCCTCGCTGGGGTTCCCGGGCCACGCGATCGGCGGCCTGTCGGTGGGCGAAACCAAGGCCGAGATGTACGCCACGGTGGATCTGGTGACCGACATCCTGCCCGCGGACAAGCCCCGCTACCTCATGGGCGTGGGCACGCCCGAGGACCTGGTGGAAGGCGTCGCCCGAGGGGTGGACATGTTCGACTGTGTGCTGCCCACCCGCTTGGCCCGCCACGGCACGGCCATGTTGCGCGACGGGCGGCGGCTCAACATGCGCAACGCTCGGTTCGCGCGCGACCCGCGCCCCATCGACGCGCAGTGCACCTGTTATACTTGCCGCACTTTCAGCCGGGCGTACCTGCGGCATCTGGTGGTGGCCAAAGAGATGCTGGCCGCCACGCTGCTGTCCATTCACAACATTCACACCCTCACCCAACTGACCCGCGACATGCGGCAGGCCATTCTGGAAGGCCGCTTCGAGGAATGGGCCGCAACCTGGCGCGCTGCCCAGCGCCAGACGGAGGATGAGGGTCGGGCCGCGGAAGACCGCGCCTGAACCGCCGGGACCCTCGGCCGCGCTTCCGACGACCGACCCGACTTTTAGGAGGTGGAACATGCCCTACACGCAAGTGCTGCACATCCCTACCCGGGGGCATACGGATGTGCTCGATCTGACGCCCCAGGTCGAGGCCATCGTGGCTGCCAGCGGGATCCACGACGGCGTGGTGGTGGTGTTCGTACCCGGCTCCACCGCGGCCATCACGACGATGGAGTACGAGCCCGGTTGTGTGGCCGATTTTCAGCGCCTAATGGAGACGCTGGCGCCGGAGGATGGTGACTATGCGCACAACACTCGCTGGGGCGATGGCAATGGCTATGCGCACTTGCGCGCTTCCCTCGTCGGCCCCAGCCTGAGCATTCCCCTGGTGCAGGGGCGTCTGGCCCTGGGCACCTGGCAGCAAATCGTCTTGGCCGATTTCGACAACCGCCCGCGCCAGCGGCGGATTCTCGTGCAAGTGCTGGGCGACTGAGCGGGGGGAACTCAGGTCGCGAAGCGAATCAGCAGCACATCGCCGTCCTGCACCCGATAATCCTTGCCCTCCAGGCGGATCTTGCCTGCGGCCCGGGCCGCAGCCCAATCGCCCAGGGCCATCAACTCGTCGTAGTGAATGACCTCGGCGCGGATGAAGCCGCGGGCCAGGTCCGTGTGAATGGCCGCGGCCGCGTCCAGCGCGGTGCTGCCGCGCGGCAGGGGCCAGGCCCGGGCTTCCTTTTCCCCCACCGTGTAGAAGGTGATGCGCTCCAGCAGGTCGTAGGACGCCCGCACCACCCGCTCCAGCGCGGACTCGGTCAGGCCGTACTCCTGGCGGAAGTAGGCCGCATCGTCGGGGTCCATCTGGGCCAGTTCCATCTCCAGGCGGCCGCGCAGCGCGACCACCCGGGTGCGGGGGAAGGGCGCCTCCAGGGCCGGGGGCTCGTCGTCGTCGCCGATGTTGAGCAGCACCAGCATGGGCTTGCGGGTGAGCAGGCCGAAGCCGGCCAGCAGGCGCTCCTCCGCGGGGGTGAAGTCCAGGGCCCGCAGGGGCTGGCCGGCCTCCAGCGCGGCGTGCAGCCGCTCGAAAAGGGCGCGCTCCCGGGCGATGTCTTCTTTGGGACGGGCGCCCTTCTGGCGCTCCTCGGCCAGCCGGGCCAGGCGGCGCTCCACGGTCAGCAGGTCGTGCAGCAGCAGTTCCTGATCCAGCGCGGCCATGTCCCGCGCGGGGTCCACCGTGCCCGCGGGATGGGGCACCTGGGGATTGTCGAAGGCCCGCACCACATGCACCAGCGCGTCCATCTGTCCCAGCAGGTTGCGCAGCGGGCCGGGCAGTTCGCCCCCGGCCTGGCCGCTCAGCCCGGCGATGTCCGCATAAGTCACCTTGGCGTAGGTGCGCTTGCGGGAACCGAAGCGTTCGGCCAGCGCGTCCACGCGCGGGTCGGGCACATCCACCACCGCGGTGTGCACCTCGAAGCGGTTACCCGTCATGGTCAAGGGCGCCTCGCTGCCGGTGAGCGCGTTGAACACCGTGGTCTTGCCACTTTGCGGCAGTCCTACCAGGCCCAGTTGCATGGCGTCGTCCTCCGTGCAGAGAAGTGAAAAGTGGGGAGTGGAGAGTGGGAAGCGGGAGCGGCGCGGCTCAAATCAGCGTCGGGGCCTGGTATTCGCCCCACACGCCGCGCAACACGCCGATGATCTCGCCCAGGGTGGCGTAGCGCTCCACAGCCTCGATGAACAGGGGCATCAGGGGCTCGTCCTCGGCCCGGGCCGCGGCCTCGATGCGGGCCAGGATTTCGGCCACGGCCTGAGCATCCCGGCGCTGGCGCAGCGCGGCCAAACGCTGGCGCTGGGCCTCCTCCAGCGCGGGGTCCACCACCAGGGCTTCCAGGTCGCGAGGGTCCTCCTCGATTTGAAACGCGTTCACGCCCACGATGATCTGTTCGCCCCGCTCCACGGCCTGCTGATACGCGTAGGCCGCGTCCTGGATCTCCCGCTGGATGTAGCCCTGCTCGATGGCGGCCAGCGCGCCGCCCAGTTCGTCGATGCGCTCCAGGTACGCCCGGGCCCGCTCCTCGACCTGGTCGGTCAGGTATTCGACGAAGTACGCGCCGGCCAGGGGGTCCACCGTATCGGCCACGCCGCTCTCGTGGGCGATGATCTGCTGGGTGCGCAGCGCGATGCGGGCCGACTTCTCCGTGGGCAGCCACAGGGCCTCGTCCATGCTGTTGGTGTGCAGCGACTGGGTGCCGCCCAGCACCGCGGCCAGAGCCTGCAGCGTGACCCGCACGATGTTGTTCTCGGGCTGCTGCGCGGTCAGCGTCGAGCCGCCCGTCTGCGTGTGGAAGCGCAACCGCCACGAGCGCGGGTCCTGGGCCCCGAAGCGTTCCCGCATGATGCGGGCCCACAGCCGCCGCGCGGCCCGAAACTTGGCGATTTCTTCGAAAAAGTTGTTGTGCGCGTTGAAAAAGAACGACAAACGCGGCGCGAACGCGTCCACCTCCAGGCCGGCCCGCTGCGCGGCTTCCACATACGCGATGGCATTGGCCAGGGTGAAGGCCACCTCTTGCACCGCGGTCGCGCCGGCCTCCCGGATGTGATAGCCCGAAATGCTGATGGGGTTCCACTTGGGCACGGCCTGGGACGCGAAACGAAAAGTGTCGGTGATGAGCCGCATGGAGGGCTGCGGGGGGAAGATATAGGTTCCGCGGGCCGTGTATTCCTTTAAAATATCGTTCTGAATCGTACCCCGCAGGCCCCGCACCTCCGCGCCCTGCTTCTTGGCCACCGCGATGTACATGGCCCAGATCACGGCCGCGGGCGCGTTGATGGTCATGCTGGTCGAGACCTTCGCCAGGGGGATGCCGCGGAACAGGCGCTCCATGTCCTCCAGCGACGAGATGGACACGCCCACCTTGCCCACCTCGCCCGCGGCCAGGGGGTGGTCCGCATCATAGCCCAACTGGGTGGGCAGGTCGAAGGCCACCGACAGGCCCGTCTGCCCGGCTTTGAGCAGGTAGTGGAAGCGGGCGTTGGTCTCCTCCGCGGTGCCGTAGCCCGCGTACTGGCGCATGGTCCAGAAGCGGCCCCGGTACATGGTGGGGTACACGCCCCGGGTGAAGGGATACTCGCCCGGGAAGCCCAACTGCTCCAGATAGTCGGGATCCGGGTCTTCGGGCAGCAGCAACCGCGGCACGGGGATGCCCGAAGCGGTGCGGAACTCGGGCTTGCGCTCCGGCGCTTTGCGCAAGAAGGGCTGCAAGACCCGCTCTTGCCAGCGGCGATAGTGTTCGGCCAGGACTTGCCACATGAAGCGCCTCCGGGATGGCCTCGTCCGGGCGCGTCCCGCCCCCGTGGGGGCGGAGATCGCGGACGAGAAGAACCGCGTGGATTTGCCACCGTCCGAATTATAGCCCATCCCGGGCCGCGGCGGGTTGGTATAATAACCTGGCAGGAGGCGTGTCATGTCCATCCCCACCACGACGCCGCCGCTCCGCGCCCGGCCCGAGACCCGCCAGCGCCTGGGCTTGCTGTTGGCCGGGCTGGGCGCGCTGGTGCAAACCCTGGGCCTGCGCCCCGACTGGTTCGGCCTGGCCTACGCCGAGCCCGTAGGGCTGGTGCAGTTGCTGATCTTCATCCTGGGGCTGGGTCTGGTGGTCTTCGGCGGCTACCTGCACCTCACCGCCCGCTGGAACGGAGTGGCCCCTCTGCCCTTCTGGGCCGATGTGGGCCTGCGCCTGGCCGTCACGGGCTACATGCTGACCACCATCGCGGCCCTGGCCGACATCCTGGGTTTTGGCTCGCACCCCAACCCCAGCGAAGCCTACTTCGGGCCCTGGCAGGCCGGAGGCATCCTGGTAGGTGAAATGCTCATGCTGGTCGGCTTTCTCATGGCCTGGCCGCGCCGCCGCTCCCCATCCGCCCCCACGGAGGCTTCCCCATGAACCCCTCAAATGACCTCGTGACCCGCAGCGTCAACGCCCTGCGCTTCCTGGCCGCCGACATGGTGGAACAGGCCCGCTCGGGCCATCCGGGTTTGCCCATGGGCGCGGCCGCCATGGCCTACGCGCTGTGGATGCGCCACCTGCGCCACAATCCGGCCAATCCGTCCTGGCCCAACCGAGACCGCTTCATCCTCTCGGGCGGGCACGGCAGCGCGCTGCTCTACGCGCTGCTGCACCTGACGGGCTACGACCTGCCTTTGGAGGAACTGAAGCGCTTTCGGCAATGGGGCAGCCGCACGCCGGGGCACCCTGAATACGGCCTCACGCCGGGCGTGGAGGTGACCACCGGCCCCCTGGGCCAGGGCTTCGCCACCGGCGTGGGCATGGCCATCGGGCAGGCCCACATGGCCGCGCGGTTCAATCGTCCCCAATACCCCATCTTCGATCATTGGATTTACGCGCTGGTCACCGACGGCGACCTGATGGAAGGCATCAGCCACGAGGCCGCGTCCCTGGCGGGACACCTGCGCCTGGGGCGGCTGGTGTATCTCTACGACGACAACGGCGTCACCATTGACGGGCCCACGGACCTGGCCTTCAGCGAGGATGTGGCCCAACGCTTCGAGGCGTATGGCTGGCATGTGATACGGGATGTGGACGGGATGGATGTGGACGCGGTGGACGCGGCCATCGCCCAGGCCAAGGCCGACCCGCGGCCCAGTTTGATTATGTGCCGCACCATCATCGGCTACGGCGCGCCGCACAAGCAGGGCACTTCGGCCGCGCACGGCGCGCCCCTGGGCCCCGACGAGTTGCGCGCGGCCAAGGAGGCCCTGGGCTGGCCCACCGAGCCCATGTTCTTCGTGCCCGACGATGTGCGGGAGCACTTCCTCACCAGCCGGACGCGCGGCCAGCAGGCCGAGGCCGAATGGCGCCGTCTGTGGGAAGCCTACCGGAACGCCTACCCCGACCTGGCCGCGGAGTTGGAGCGCCGCTGGGCCGGCCGCCTGCCCGACGATTGGGATGCGGACTTGCCCACCTTCCCGGCCGACCCCAAGGGGCTGGCGACGCGGGCCGCGTCGGGCCAGGCGCTGAACGCACTGGCCCGCCGGGTGCCCGAACTCATCGGCGGTTCCGCGGACCTGACGCCCTCCAACAAGACCTACCTGCAGGGCCAGGGCGACTTCGGCCCGCAAAACTACGCCGGCCGCAACCTGCACTTCGGCGTGCGGGAGCACGCCATGGCCGCGGCGGCCAACGGCCTGGCCCTCTACGGGGGATTGCGTCCTTTTGCGGCCACCTTCCTGGTGTTCTCCGACTACCTGCGGCCCGCGCTGCGCCTGAGCGCGCTCATGGAGGTGCCCGTGACCTATGTCTTCACCCACGACAGTCTGGCCGTGGGCGAGGACGGCCCCACCCACCAGCCCGTGGAGCACCTGGCCGCGCTGCGGGCCATCCCGCACCTGGTGGTGCTGCGCCCCGCGGACGCCAACGAGACGGTGGAAGCCTGGCGTGTGGCCCTGGAGTACACCGACGGCCCGGTGGCCCTGGCCCTCACCCGCCAGGCCGTGCCCACCCTGGATCGCGCGCGCTTCGCGGCGGCCGCGGGCCTGCGGCGGGGCGCGTATGTGCTGGCGGACCTGGGCCCGAACCCGCCCCAGGTCATCCTCATGGCTTCGGGCTCCGAGGTGGCCCTCATCGTGGCCGCGGGGGAGCGGCTGGCCGCGGAGGGCGTGGGCGTGCGGCTGGTGTCCTTCCCCAGTTGGGAACTGTTCGCCGCGCAGGGCCCCGCGTACCGGGAGCAGGTGCTGCCCCGGGCCATCCGGGCCCGGGTGGCCGTAGAGGCCGGGGTGCCCCAAGGCTGGGAGCGCTGGGTCG
>JAADEN010000189.1 GCA_013153375.1 Chloroflexota bacterium
TGTTCACCCGAGGGAGGGAGGACGAAATGACCCGTGAGTCGCCGTTGGGCCCCGATGCCACGCCTTCGCGCCGCTGGCAGTTTCGCGCCGGAAGCGGCGGAAGCGCGCTGCTCATCCATGTCCATCCCGGCAGCCCCGCAACCCGCATCAAGGCGATCCAAAACGATGCCGTGATCGAAATCGACCTGCGGGGCGACGACAACCCTTGGCACACCAATCAGGAGTTAGTCACCTATCTAAGCCGCGTGTTGCAAATTCCCGAGGCCAACATCGAGATCGTGGCGGGCATGTATCGCCGCGGCAAGGTGGTGGTGCTGGAAGGACTTTCGGCGCGCGAGGCGACCGAACGCCTGCGCCGGGCGCTGGCCGCCCAACCCGAGTGAGGCCGGATAGGCGCTGGCTCCTCAAAAGCAGCGAGCCCTCGACCACGCGAGGGCTCGCTTTCGTTTTCGTTAGGGTGGCCGAGGGGACTTGAACCCCCAACCACCTGATCCACAGTCAGGTGCTCTGCCGATTGAGCTACGGCCACCACACCTGCGCCCCTGGCCGGGCGCACCTGTAGTATACCATACGGGCGGGCGCTTTGCCAAGCGTCCCGAGGCCGGGCTTCTTCGCCGAGAGGCCGCCTCAGGCGTTGCCTTTTTCTTAATCATGGATTCATGAAATCACCCTCCAGGGTGATGCGAATCACGCCTCCGTGGGATGCCTCGCTGCGCGAATTAATGGAAAATGAAGGAGCGAAGAGGAAGGCGCCTCTTGGCGTGTTGCGGCTCGCTACGCCCATCTCGACACTCTACCCCAAGGAGGTGCGGTTTATGAGACGACGCCTGATTTTGGCCCTGGTGCTGACGCTCCTGACCGTGGCCTTGGTCGCCGTTGGCGTGTACGCGGGCGACCAGAGCCACGCCGCGCAGGCGGTGGCAGCCCAGGAAGAAGAGGGCTGTCTGTCGTGTCACGCGGGCATCGAGGACATCCGTCCTCAAGACAGTGACATGATGAAACAGATTAACGCCATGGGGCAGTGTACTGCGTGCCATGGCGGCGATCCCACGGTGACCGCGGAGGACATGAACGACCAGGCGGCCAAGGATGCCGCTCACGGAGGCAATGGCCAGCCGTTCTACGCCGACCCCGGGAACCTGTGGATCGCGGACAAGACCTGCGGCAAGTGCCATCCGGGCTATGCCGATGCGCTCAAAAAGTCCCTCATGAACACCGAGGCCGGCAAGATCCACGGCACCCTGTGGGCTTTTGGCGCGTTCGGCGGCAAGTACGGCCTCGACCCGGACAATGTGCACAAGGTCCGCTACGGCAACTACGACATTGAAGACGACGATGGGCCGACCCCCATCTTCGGCACCGATACTTACAAGGCCTATGCGGAGGCCATGAAGAAGGCCTGGCCCGATCAGATCCCCGACAAACTCGAGGGTCTGCCCCTGCCCAGCGTGGACGAAATCGTCGAGACCCCGGCCTACGCGGCGTTCACCTACATGCACAGCGACTGCCAACGCTGCCATGTGGCCACGCCGCCGCGGGCCAAGCGGGGCGACTGGCGGGGCACGGGCTGCTCGGCCTGCCACATGCCCTACAGCAACGAAGGCTACTACGAGGGCAACGACCCCACCATCCCCAAGGATGAGGCGGGGCACATTCTGGTGCACCAGATTCAGGCCACGCGCGATACCCAGGTCACCGTCAACGGCAAGACCTACAGCGGTATCCCCGTCGAGACCTGTAACTCGTGCCACAACCGCGGCAAGCGCATTGGCGTGAGTTACGAGGGCATCATGGAATTCCCCTACGGCACGCCCTTCAACGAGACGGGTGGCAAGCAGCCCAAACTGCACACCAAGCAGTACCTCTTCATCCAGGACGACATCCACCACGCGGGCATCGACCCCGAGAAGGGCGGTCTGTTGTGCCAGGACTGCCACACCAGCATTGACATGCACGGTGACGGCAACATCTACGGCACGACCATGGCCCAGGTGGAGATCGAGTGCGCGGACTGCCACGGTACGCCCGACGCCTATCCGTGGGAACTGCCTTTGGGCTATCAGGAAGAGGAACTGGCCAAGGCCATCGAGGGGGTTGATCTGGAAGCGCCGCGCGGCTTGTGGAAGGACAACCTGCCTCTGTGGATGACCTACGGCATGATCTACTCCATGGAGGACGGCTACCTGCTGACCGCGCGTGGCAACCCCTTCGGCAATGTGGTCAAGTCGGGCGACACGGTCATCCTGCACTCGGCCAACGGCAAGGACTTCGAGGTCCCGCTGCTGAAGAAGATCAAGGAAGACGGCACCTGGAAGTCCATGGACTCGCAGGTGGCCATGGACAAGATCGGCGCGCACATGGACAACATGGAATGCTACGCCTGCCATGCTTCGTGGGCGCCGCAGTGCTATGGCTGCCATGTGGTCGTGGACTACAGCGGCGACAAGACCTCGACTTCCTGGATCCTGACCGCCAACAAGTACCGCGAAGAAGGCGGGGCGGCCAAGCACCTGGAGTACAGCAAGAACACCGAGAAGCAGCCGGGTAAGGCCTCCGAAGGCCGGGCCTACCTGCGCTGGGAGGACCCCATCCTGGGCATCAACGGCGAAGGCCGCGTGACGCCCATCATCCCCGGCTGCCAGGTGGTGTACACCGTCATCGGTCCCGATGGCACCACCCTGGTCCACAACGAGATCGGCCGCACGCCGGCCAACACCGAGGGCGCGGGGGCCGAGGGTCAGCGGGGCATCGACATGGCGCCGGCGCAACCCCACACCGTGGGCGCCAAGGCTCGCACCTGCGAGTCGTGCCACGACGACCCCAAGGCCCTGGGCTACGGCATCAAGAACGGCATCTTCATGCGGGGCTACACCGAGCCGCGTTACATCGACCTGGTGGACGCGAACGGTGATGTGATCCCGCAGAAGACCCAGGTTCAGATGCCGGCCATCCCCGATCTGCCCTTCGACTGGAGCGTGGTCATCGATCCCGAGACCGGTGAGCAGGTGCAGACCGTGGGTCAGCACTGGCCCGCGTCGCGCCCGCTGGATGCGGATCAACGCACCAAGATGGAGCGGGTGGGCGTGTGCATGGGCTGCCACCAGAACATGGTCGATCCGGCCTTCTGGACCGACGAGGTCATCGCCATCTACGGTCGGGTGATCTCCAACGAGGATCACATCAACCTGATGAACCAGTTGGTCCATGACGCGGTGGCCGGGAAGAAGGCCATGGAAGAGGTGGAGAGCCTGAAGCAGCAAGTCACCGAGATGGAAGCGGCCCAAGCCGCGGCGGAAGCGCCTGCGGAGGCCCCGGCCGAAATGCCGGCCGAAGCGCCTTCCGGCGGCATCCCCGTGGGGTATGCGGTCGCCGCGCTCATCATCGGTCTGCTGCTGGGCATCGGTGCCATGGCCCTGCGTCAGAAGGGCGCATAGCACCGAGGTGCAGAGCCGCAACCTCTCACATGCGGGGAGGACCCCAGTCGGTCCTCCCCGCATTTTGCGCCCTCGGCAAAACGGGGTACAATTTGTGACATCTTTCACAGCAGGTGGTCCTTTATGAAGCGAGTTTGGTGGCGTCGCCCTTCGACCTGGCTGGCCCTGGTGGCGGGGATCTTGCTCCTCGGCAGCGGTTACGCGTTGTGGCAACAGCAGACCGCGGCCGCGGCCACCCCGGCCCCGGCCAACCGGTCCGAGGTGGTCAACGACTTCGTCGCGCTGGCCCTGGAACGCAGCGCGGCCGGTGACATCCAGGGCGCTATGGAGGCGCTGGACATCGCCATCGCGGCCGCGCCCGACGCCGCGCCCCAGGCCTACTACTACCGGGCCCTCTTGCACCTGGAACTGGGCGAGGACGAGGCCGCGCTGGAAGACCTGAACAAGGCCATCGAGCAGAATCCGCACTTCCCCGAGGCCTTTGCCGCCCGCGGCAATGTCCATTTGAGTTTGGGACGCCCCGTGTCCGCGGTGGAGGATTTCAACAAAGCCCTCCAGTTCGGCCTGGCCGACGAGGCCAGCGTGTACATCAATCGGGGTTTGGCCTATTTTCAGATGGACATCTACGATTTGGCCGAGCAGGATTTTCAAAAGGCCCTGGAACTGAACCCCGAATCCGAGGCCGCGTGGTTCAACCTGGGCAGTCTGTATTTGAAGCAGGGGCGCGACGAAGAGGCCCTGGAAGCGTTCAATAAAGTGGTGGAACTGAATCCCGACATGGCCGCGGTGTACTTCAACCGGGCCATCGCGTGGGCCAATTTGGGAAAGATTGACGAGGCCATCGCGGATCTGGAAAAATATCTGACTTTTCCCATCACCCACAACGCGCAGTTGCAGGCCGAAGCCCTGCTGGAGCGACTGCGCAGTGGCAAAGGCGTGGAGTTGGACGCCACCGAGGGGGAGGCCGCGGGTTCGGACGCGGCCACGCCCAGCCCTTGATGTGAGGGCTGTCAGGAGAAACCTTCACCAATTCCAGGCGCATCGGTTATAATAAGCCCGTTTCCGCGGCCCGGAGGCCCGGTGGTGGGCCTGGTGACGAGGGCGCCTTGGTGCCAAGTTGGCCGTTCGATACTCATCCCTCACCGAGGAGCGCGGTATGACCAAAGCCAAACGCAGTGGGTTGCTGAGCGTGGCGTTGCGGGTGGCGGGCGTGGTGCTGGCCGCGCTGGTGTTGTGGGGCGCCATGTGGGTCTATCAGAGCCAGAAGCCCCCGGCCCAGCCGGTGCAGTTCAATCACCAGCGCCATGTGCAAGACTTGGGGATGTCGTGCCTGTACTGCCACTCCAACGCGCAGCGGGGCGTGAGTGCGGGCCTGCCGTCGCTCACCAAGTGCATGGCCTGTCATAACAGCATCAAGCCCAAGACGGCCGCGGAGAAACGCCTGCACGAGTTCGC
>JAADEN010000110.1 GCA_013153375.1 Chloroflexota bacterium
AACAAAAGCACCACGATCCGGCCCTGGCGGTAGGCATCTTTCAGGGTTTGCTCCACGGTGATGGGCAGGGGCGCCTGCGCGGGCACCTGCAGTTCGCGAGTCAAAAGCAGATAGAAGTGGTCGGGGTCCTTCAGCCCCTGACCGCTCAGGTAGAGACCCCGGGCCGGGATCCGGGCCGGGAGCAGTTGTTTGACCCGCCACAGCAACGAGGATTTGCCCACGCGGCGGGGGCCGACGATGTTCACATGCTGGGCCTGACGGGGCAGGTGCTGCAGCGCCGCGAACACCGCATCCAGTTCGGCTTTGCGGCCCACGAAATACCTGGCTTCCCGAATCATGCCGCCGTAGAAGAAAGGATTGGAAGACATGGGCGCACCTCCGAGCCCGTTTTTCCTGCCCCGCCAGGGATGACCGCTGCTGGGGAGAATTTTATCATCCTTTTCTCATGGATGGATGCCTGCCGCCTGCCTGCCGCGGGCTGAAGCCGCCGCGGGCTAAAGCCCGCGGCTGAAGTTTGCGGCTGGGGTTCGCGGCTGAAAGCCCGCGGCTGAGGTTTGCGGCTGGGGTTCGCGGCGCGGGGCGGAGCGAACCCCTCCCATCCCCGGCGGCGGGCCCGGCGAAGGCAAGGACGCTGCGGTAGGCGTCCGGCCGGTCGCCCGCGGGCGGCTATTCGGCCAGGCGCAAGGCGATGCGGGCCGCGTGCCGTGCGGCCAGGGCGTACAGATCCTCCCGGATGTTCTCGTCGGGCGCGTGCAGGTTGGCGCCCGGATAGCCCAGCCCCGAGGTGGCCACGGGCAGCCCTAAGCGATGCACGAACAGGTATCCCGGCCCGGTCACGCCCCGCAGGGGCACTTTGAGCATGGGCCGGGCGTACACTTCGTCGGCCGCGGCCACCACCCGGTCCACGAAGGGGTGGTCGGGATCCATCTTCATGGGCGGCACGCCGCCCAGGTCGTGCACCTGCACATCCGGGAAGCCGTGCGCATCCAAATGGGCCCGCAGCAGGCCGGGCACCGCCGCGGGGTCCTGCCAGGGCACCAGGCGGAAGTCCAGCAGGGCCCGGGCCCGGGCCGGCAGGACCGTCTTCTTGCCGGGGCCCTGGTAGCCCGCGGTCAGACCGGCGATGTTGGCCGTGGGCTCGAACACGGCCCGGCGCTTGACCTCCAGGGGCACAGGCGCGCCCGGCTCCAGACCCAGGACGGCCGCGAAGTCCGCGGCCGCGGCGTCGGGCAGGTCGGGCAGCGCGGCCAGCAGTTCCAGGTCGCGCGCGCTGGGGGGCTGCACCCGGTCGTAGAACCCGGCCACCCGAATGCGGCCATCGGGGCCTTTGAGGCTCTCCAGGGCCCACACCAGACGCCAGGCCGCGTTGGGCAGCAGGGAGCCCGCGATGCCCGAATGCATGTCGTGGGGCAGGGTCTGCACCTCCAGGGCCACAGAGGCCAAGCCCCGGGTGCCCAGGTATTGCAGCGGGTTGTCGTGCGCGTCCACGCCGCCGAACTCCCAGATCACGCCGTCCGCGCGCAGCAGGTCGGGGTGTTGGGCCACCATACGATGCAGACCCGCGCTGCCGCCGCCCTCCTCGTCGCCTTCCACCACGAATTTGACGGTCACGGGCAACTCGCCCAGCGCGTGCAGCAGCGCGTCCACGGCCAGCAGGCGGCTGACCAGGTGGCCCTTGTCGTCGCTCGCGCCCCGGGCGTAGAACTTCCCCCCGCGGCGGGTGGGCTCGAAGGGCGGCGAGGTCCACGCGTCCAGCGGGTCGGGCGGCTGGACATCGTAGTGGTTGTAGAACAGCAGGGTGCGGGAACTGCGCCCCGGCCGCACGGCATAGACCACGGGCGCGGCCCCGGGGAAGTGGAACACCTGAACCTGGAACCCGCGGCGGCCCAGCGCGGCGGCCACCCAATCCGCGGCCCGTTCCAGCGCGGCGGGGTCGCGGCGCAGACTGGGGATGCGGCACAGCGCGGCCAGTTCGTCCAGGCTGGCGTCCAGGTGCTGGGCGACGAACGCGTCCAGCGCGGGCCGGGGGTCCATGTCACAACTCCTCGAAGCGCTCCACGGGCAGGACGAACGCGTTGAGGCCGCCGACCACCACCCGCCGCGGCACAGGGATGGGCAGCCGGGGATGCCAGGCCTGCAACGCCCAATCCACCCGGCGGCGGCAGGCCGCGTTCAGGGTTTCGATGATGCGGGACAGATCCCCCTCGGGCACGGGCAGCAGCAGCACCACCCGCCGCTGGCTCAGGAAGCCGCCCTCCGCGGGCAGATCCACCGCGGGCACGCCCAGGCCCTCCAGCGCGGCCATGGCCCGCCCCAAATCGTCCTGATGAATCACGGCCGCGGTGAGCGCGGTGATGGGCGGCTCGTCAGGGCTGCGGCGCAGGGCCCAACCCGGCCAGGGCGGCACCGCGGCGTCCACCACGGCCTGATCCAACTCGGCCACCAGGTCGTGATAGACCTCCTCGGAGAGACCGCCGGCGATGAGCAGGTCGTGCAGCGCGGCCCGTTGGGCGTGGAAGGCCTCCTGTTGGGCCAGACGCATTTCCTCCAGGCCCAAGAGGGGATGTTCCCGCAGCAGTTCGGCGATGGCCTGCTGCAGCCGCTGCTGGCGCTGGCGCAGGATGGGTTCGATGTTGCGGTAGGTGGCGTCGGTGAGCACGCCCTGGCGGTGCAGGGTCTGGATGCGCTCCAGCGCGGCCTGCGCGGCGCGCAGGCGGGCCCGCAGGCGCTGGAACTCGCGCTCCTCGGCCGCGCCGCCGATGAGCCCCAGGCGATGGATCAACGGCTCGATGGTCAAGCCCTGGACCAACAGGGTGAACAGCACCACGCCAAAGGCCAGGGCTTGCAGCAGGCCGCGCGCCTGCGCGCCCAACTCGGTGGGCAAGCCCAAAGCCAGGGCCAGGGAGATGGCCCCGCGCAATCCGCCCCAGAAGAGGACCACGGCCCAGCGGGGTGGCAGGGCCCGCCGAAAGACGAGGCTCAAACCGAAGACGATGACGAAGCGGGTGACCAGCACCGCGGCGATGGCTTGCAGCACGGCCCAGCGGTATTGCCACACCAGGCCCAAGTCCACCTGCAAGCCGATGAGCAGGAAGACGAAGGTGTTGGCCAGGAACGCGGCGTATTCCCAGAAGTTGAGCAGGGAAATGCGGGTGGTGGGCGTCATGCCCCGGGGGCCGATGTTGCCGGCGATCATGCCGGCCATGACCACGGCCAGCACGCCGCTCACATGGAAGAACTCCTCGGCCACCAGATACGCGCCGTAGGCCAGCACGGTGGTCAGGGTGGTCTCGATGAGATGGTCGTCCACCCGGGCGATGAGCAGCGACGCGACCAGGCCCAACGCCAGCCCCACGAACAGGCCGCCGCCCGCCACTTTGGTGAACTCCACGATGGCCGGCCCCAAAAGGAACTCGTCCCCATGCGCCTGGAGCACCTGCCCCAACACCAGGTGGAAGACCACGATGGCCGTGCCGTCGTTGAACAGGCTCTCGCCCTCGAGCAAGATTTGCAGCCGCTTGGGCGCGCCCAGGGCCCGGAACAGGGCCACCACCGCGACCGGATCGGTGGCCGACACCAGCGCGCCGAAGACCAGCGCGATGGGCAGGGTCAGGGTGCCCGACAGGGAGACGGACAACAGCCAGCCCACCATCCAGGTGGTGAGCAGCACGCCGGGCACGGCCAGCAGCATGACCAGGCCCAACTCACGGCGCAGTTGGTCGAATTTGATGTGGAACGCGGCCTCGAACACCAAGGGCGGCACCAGCACGGCCAAAATGATCTCGCCGCCCAGGTTGACCTCGATGTCGGTGAGCAGGGTCAAGGCCAGGCCGAAGAGCACCAGGCCCACGGTGTAGGGCACCCGCAGGCGTTTGGTCAGCAGGCCCACGAAGATGGCCAGCAAGAGCAGGCCCACAATGGCCATTTCCACCTGGATGAACGGCATGATGCTCCCTCAATCGTCGGCGTCGGGTTCGGCTGGGCGCGGCGTCCAGGCCCAGGCCCCGTGCTGCCAGCGCAGTTCGCCCACCGCGTCGCCGGGCAGGCGCACCTGGGCGTCGCCGGGGCCGTGCAAGGTCAAGCCGTCGGCCGCGCGCACCGCGCGCCAGCCCCAGCCGCGCACCTCCAGCACCTCGGGCCAATGCGAGGGCCCCAGGATCTGCACCCGCTGCGGCGCGATCTCCAGGCCCGCGAGGCGCAACACCGTGCCCAGGGGCGGCAGGCTCAGCACCGTATCCCGGCCTTGCAGGGCCGCGCCGGTGCGGGCGTCCAACCAGGCCATCAGCGCGCCCTCTTTCTGCAAGGCCCGCCGTTGGGCCTTGGCCAGCCGATACAAGAGGGCCGCGGCTTCGTCGCGATAGCCGTACAGCCAGAGCCCTTCCACCGCCTGGATGTTCCACAGCAAGGGCGCGACCCGCCACGGGGCAGGGGTATCCTGCCTTTGGCCGGGCACGATGGGCAGGCCCCAGGCCTGTCCGAAGCGCCGCGGGGTGACGATGGCCCGCGTCACCATGCTGGCGGCCTGCTCGGGGGTGAGCATACCGGCCCACAGGGGCGCGAGCAGGGTGATGTCGCCCTGGCGCAGGTCAGGGGCCAGCACGCGCCAGCGGTCCGCGCCGGCCAGGCCCTCGACCTCCACCGTGTCCAGCGTGCGCAGCGGCAGTTCCGCGGTGGCCACGCCGCGGCCCTCGAACCAGCGCCAGGCGCGGGGGCCCAGGGTCACCGCGGCCAAACGCCCTTTGTGGTCCCGGCCCCGCAGGGTGAGGCGCGCGGCCCGCGGCCGTCCGTCCACGCTGTGCAGGTGCACCACCGCGCGCACGGGCGGATCGTAGGTCGCGGCGATGGGCCAACGCCCGTT
>JAADEN010000169.1 GCA_013153375.1 Chloroflexota bacterium
GGACAAATCTGGCCTCCCAAGAGGCGCAGGTCCGTTTTGAAGGCCCCTCCCCTACGAGGGGAGGGGCGCGGCCGAGCGCAGCGAGGCCGCGGGGTGGGGTTTTGTAGGCTGGACGCGAAACACAACGACGCTTCTACAACATTTGCCTGCACCCCCAAGCGCGGCCCGGCCCGGAGCCCCCGCGTCACCGGCGGTTCATCCGCCGACCTCCTCGGCCGGCAGCACCCAGTCGGCCCATTCCGCGACCACCGCGTACACGGGCAGCGCGGCCAGCAAGTTGAGCAGCACGGTGGGCAAAATCACCTGCACCAACGCGGTGCGGAAGGGAATCGGCGACTGCATGGCGAAACGGACCACCAGGTAGGTCAGGCCCGGCACCCACAGCGAACCGACGAAGACCAGGATGAAGAGCAACAAGTAAGGCGGATGCCAGATGCGGCGGCGCAAGGCCTGGGCCACCAGGCCGAGGCCGGCGTAGATCACCAGCCCGGCCCCCGACGGCAAAGCCGAATACAGGCCCCACAGGGCGCCCACGGCCAGGGCCCAAAACCAGGCCGGCGCCACGCGGCGCTCCCGGGTCACCCACGCGGCCCACACCAGCAGCGGCAAGTCCACCGCGCCCTGGAGCAGCCGCCACTGGCTCACCACCGCGCTCTGCAAGAGCACCGCGAACCACAGCAGAATCAAACCGCCCACATACGCGCGCATGACCGCGGCCCCTACGGCGCTCCCGGGCCCGGCGTGGGGATGAGGGGTTCGATGTCCACGGGCCGGAAGTTGACGATGACCATCACCAGGCGCAGGTCTTCGAAAGGCGTGGCCGGTTGCACCGACACCTCTTGGAACAAGGCATGGGCCAGACGGCGGGTGCTGAGCACCTGCCCGACCAGAATGTTCGGCGGATACTCGCCGCCCAGGCCCGCGGTCACCACCAGGTCGCCGGGGTTCACTTTGGCGTCCAGGGGCACCATTTCCAGGCTCAGGTCGCCGGTGACGCTGCCCACCAGCAGGGCCTCGGTGTTGGACGGCGTGATGCGCACGCTGACGCGCGAGGTCGGGTCGGTGATCAGCCGCACCCGCGCGGCCCGGGGGATGACGGCCACCACCTGCCCCACCAGCCCCTGCGCGCTGACCACGGGCATGCCGGGCCGGATACCGTCGTCGCTGCCCAGATTGATGATGATGTAGTGCAGGAAGGGGCTGGGATCGCGGCCGATGACCTGCGCGGTCTTGTATTCGTGCTCGGGATGGGCGCGGGCGAAGTCCACCAGCGCGGCGTAGAGGGACAGGTCGGCCACCTGCTGTTGCAGCAAGGCCAGTTGGGTTTGCAGTTCCGCGACCTGGGCTTCCAGTTCCTGATTGCGCTGCCGCAGGGCCTGCACATCGGTGGGCGTGCGCAGGTAATCGCGCACCGCGGTGACATACCGCACCACCGCGCTCTGGGCGCGCAACGCGGGCGCGGCCGCCACCCGCACGATGGGGGCCAAATAGCCGCCCAAGGCCAGGAGCAACAGCCCGGCCAGGAGCAACGCCAAAATCAACCACGAAGGGAGAGGACGGGATTTCATCATGCTTCGGTCGGCCCTGACCCCGCGCGGCCGCGGGACGCCCTGGCCCCCTGGCCCGCGGCCCGGCCGCGGCGGAGCCCGTTCACCCCAGGAAGCGCTCCGCGTCGATGAGCAGGCGGCGATAAGTCGGGAAGTCTTCCAGCACCATGCCCGCGCCGCGCGCCACCGCGGAGACCGGATCTTCCGCGACCCAGGCCCGCAGGCGCAGTTCCTCGCTCAGGCGGCGGTCCAGCCCTTGCAAGAGGGAACCGCCTCCGGCCAGGCACACGCCGTTCTCCATCAGGTCGGCCACGATTTCGGGCGGCGCTTCGTCCAGCAGATCCCGGGCCGTCTCGATGATGGTCTCCAGGGGCCGGGCCAGGGCCTCACGGATTTCCACCGAGGAGACCTCGACGGCCTGGGGCAGGCCGCTGACCAGGCTGCGGCCCCGCACCTGCATGGTGCGCTCTTCGGGCAAGGGGTACGCGGAGCCGATCTCCATCTTGATGTTCTCGGCCATGCGCGGGCCGATGAGCAGGTTGTATTTGTTGCGGATGTACTGAATGATGGCCTCGTCCATCTCGTCGCCCGCGACGCGCAGCGAACGCGAGATGACCACGCCGCCCATGGACAGCACCGCGATCTCGGTGGTGCCGCCGCCGATGTCCACGATCATGGTGCCTTGCACATCGTGGATGGGCAAACCCGAGCCCAGGGCCGCGGCCAGGGGCTCCTCGATGAGGTGCACCTCCCGCGCGCCCGCGTTCAGCGCGGCGTCGTACACGGCCCGCATCTCCACCTCGGTCACCCCCGCGGGGATGCCCACCACCACCCGCGGCCGCGGGAAGGGCACAAAACTCTGCTCGTGGGCCTTGAGGATGAGATATTCCAGCAGCGCGGTGGTGATGTCGAACTCCGCGATCACGCCATCGCGCACCGGACGGATGACCTGCAACGACGCGGGAGCCCGGCCCACCATGCGTTTGGCTTCGCTGCCCACATACAAAGGGCGGCGGGTGCGCTTGTCCACCGCCACCCAGGAGGGCTCGAGCAACACGATGCCCTTGCCGCGGACATACACCAGGGTATTGGCCGTGCCCAGGTCAATGCCCATGTCCAGGGCGAACAGTCCAAAGAGCCAGTTCAGCGGGTTGAACCCCAAACCATGCCTCCGTTGCCACAGGCTGCGATGCGTGTACGACGCCTACCCGCGCGCCGAGACCTGCCCGGCGGGTAGCGCGGGCATTATACCATAGGGTCGCCCGAGAGCCGCGGCTCTGGGGTTATAATGAACCCATGCGCCGCGTGTTGGTTGCCTTGTTGTTGCTCTTGGGGCTCATGTTCGTGGTGGGCCACCAGGGCGAATTGCAGCGCTTCATCCAGGTCCTGCGCTCGGGGGACCTGCGTTATGTGGCGCTGGCGTTCGCGTTTCAAGCCGCGTGGTTCGCGCATGTCGCGTTCATGTTCGACTTTCTCTATCGGGCCCTGGGCCTGCGGGAGCACCGGCTGCGTCTGCTGCTCATGGCCCTGTCCATGAACTTCGTCAACATGGTCGCGCCCACCGCGGGCGTGTCGGGCATGGCCGTGTTCGCCAGCGAGGCCCGCGATCAGGGCCAATCCACGGCCAAGGCCATGGTCGCCACCACGCTCTACATCTTCTTCGAGCATCTGGGCTTTTTGGCCGTGCTGTTCGTCGGTCTGTGGGTGCTGGTGCGGCGGGGGCGGCTCACCTGGGTGGAAATCTCCGCTTCGGCCGTGATGGTGGCCATCGTCATCGGCCTGGGCTCCATGCTCTACCTCGGCGCCCATGCGGGGCGTCCCCTGGCCACCTTTCTGGCCTGGGCCGCGCGGCGCATCAACGCGCTGCTGCGGCCTTTTTTGCGCCGCGATTGGCTCTCCGAGGCCCGCGCCCACCAGTTCGGCCACGACCTCAGCGTCGGATTGAAGGAACTGCGGGCCAACCCCCGCTTCGTCGGCCTGCTGGCCCTCATGGGCATCGGCAGCAAGGTCTGGCTCATGCTCGTGCTCTACGCGGTGTTCCGCGCCTTCCATGTCCCCCTCTCGCCCGGCACCTGGATCGCCGCGTTCACCGTCGCGTACCTGTTTCTGGTGGTCTCGCCCGCGCCCGGCGGCGTGGGCTTCGTCGAAAGCGCGCTCACCGTCACCCTGACCTCCTTCTACCTGCCCGTGGAGGACGCGGTGGTGGTGGCCCTGGTCTATCGGGGCATCACCTTCTGGATTCCCCTCCTGCTGGGGTTCTTCGCGCTGCGCGCCCTGCCCTGGACCCGTCACCTCAACGGCGACAACGCGACCATCGCCGCGGCGTCCGCCGCGCCGCGCGCGGAGCCGTCCTCACCCACCCCCACCCACGAATCCGAGCCGTGAGTCATTTCTCTGGCCAACTTCCATCTTCCAACCACCATCCACTTTTTATCACGGCAAAATATACAAAATGTCCTCCGGCGGGGGCGGCGGCGCGAGGAAGTAGATGGTCGTCCACTGGTGCCACGGCACATAATCGTCATCCGAGTAGCCCAGGTCAATCCAATAGCGACCGGGGATGCCGCCGCCGGTGTCCAAAATCCGACCGAAGCCGTAGCCCGGCACATACACCTGCATGCCCTTCATGGAGCGATACCAGGGCACGGTCACCGCGATCACGCCCTTTTTGAGGCGCGCGCCGCTGGCCGTGACCGAACTGCACTTGTCCCCGCCCACGCGACACGGCGAGTACGAAGTCGCGTACACCCGCACCGCGCGCCAATACTTCACCGGCCCTGCGGGCGTGTCCAGGGTGCGAATCACGACCTTGGTGCCGTAGCCCACCACCCGCGGCTGGGGCGGCTGCACCAGCCATTCGCCCACCGTGCGACGCTCCACCTCCTCATCGTCCACATAGCGCACCCGCTCCCAGCGCATCTTGAGGCCCGGTCGGCCCTCCTGCACCACCTGGATGGTGTCCAACTCCACATCGGGCAGGGGGCGCGTTTCCCGGCCGTAGGGGACGCTCTCGGCGCGAGTCTGCCAGATCTGACGCACCCGCTGCACTTGCAGGGGGACATCCTCCGGTAGGGGCCGGGCTTCGTCGGGTTCCACCGTGTCCAGGCCCACCAGGGGCACGCCCGCGCGGTCCAGGGCCTGGCCCACCGTCTCGGCCGCCACCCGCACCACGCGCGTGTCCGCGCCCTCCCGAATGCGCACCACCCGCGCGGGACGCCACAGCCAGCCCTCGTCGGTGGCGCGCAGGTCGTCGGCCGGATGCAGATCCAGACCGGCCTGGGCCAACGCGACGCGCGCATCCGCGGCCGC
>JAADEN010000065.1 GCA_013153375.1 Chloroflexota bacterium
GCTGCTGGCCCTGGCGCCTGCGCCCCAGACCCAGGACGCCGCGGCGCACGATCGCCGCGTGGAGACCTGGCTGGCCCAGGCGCATGCCTACCTGGCCGCCGCGGAGCCCGTCCCCCAAACCACCCCCGCGGTCAGCGCCGGCGCGGCCCAGGACGCGCTGAAGGCCGCGCTGCAGCAGCCGGGCACGCGCCTGCAGCCCAACTCCGCGTGGTGCTTCGTGTGCGGTTTGCGCAACCCCGTGGGCTTGAAAATGCGTTTCTTGCAGGCCGGGCCGGGCAAGGCCGTGGCGTACGCGGTGGTGCCCGAGGCCTACCAGGGCTATCCCGGCGTGGTGCACGGCGGCATCGTGGCCGCGCTGCTCGACGAGGTCACGGGCCGGGCCGGTACGGGCACCGACCCCGAGCACGCGCGGCTGTTCTACACCGCCCGGCTTTCGATTCGCTATCGCCGGCATGTGCCCATCCAGCGCCTGCTGCGCCTGGAGGGCGCGCTGGTGCGGGATCGGGGGCGTTTCTACGAGGCCCAGGGCGCGATCTACGACGCGGCCAGCGATCAGGTGCTGGCTCAGGCCGACGCGCTCCTGGCCGAGGTCGCGGCCGAGGAACTGGCCCAGATGAACCCCGCAGCCCTGGGTTGGCGGATCTATCCTCTCGAGGAGTGCGAATCGTGACCGAGCGCCCCCCGTCTGGCGCGAGCCCGCAAGGTTTTCTGAACTGGCTGTTGTCGCTGGTGGTGATCGGGCTGCTGGTGGCCATGTTCTTCTTTTGGATTCAGGCCGTGCAGGGGCCCGGCTTCGCGGCGTCTTCGTATGCGGACGCGAGCCCCCTGCCCGCGTTCTTCACGCCCGAAGTGCGCTATTGGAGTGCGGATATCCAGCGTTGGGCCGCGGCCAACGACCTGGATCCCTTGCTGGTGGCCACGGTCATGCAACTGGAGAGTTGCGGCGACCCGCGTGCGGTCTCGCACGCGGGCGCGCGGGGCCTCTTTCAGGTCATGCCCTATCATTTCCAGGCTGGTGAGAATCCCTTGGACCCGGACACCAACGCGCGGCGCGGGCTGGCCTATCTGCGGCGCATGTTGACCCGCGCGGACGGGGATGTGCGTTTGGCGTTGGCCGCGTACAACGGCGGCCCGGCCCGGCTGGAGCAGCCCGAGAGCGGCTGGCCCGCGGAGACCCGCCGTTATGTGGCTTGGGGCTGGGCCATTTATCAAGACGCCCAGGCCGGACGGGAGCGCAGTCCCGCGCTGGAGGCCTGGCTGAACGCGGGCGGCCGGGCGCTGTGCCACCAGGCCCAGGCCAACCTGCCCGCGTTGCCGCCCGCGTTGCCGTCGGAATAGCCGCGCGGCGCGCTTAGGACGCGGTTGCGGCCGCGTTCTCGTCTTCCTCGTCGTCCCACAGGGCTTCGTCGTCGTCCGCGCCCCAGGCCCGCTTGGGATCCAACGGCAGGGTGAGGGTGAAGGTGGTGCCTTGCCCGACCTGGGATGCCACCCGAATGTGCCCGCCGTGGGCTTCGACGATCCAGCGGACGATGGAGAGGCCCAGGCCGAAGCCGCCTCCGCCGCGGCGGGTGCGCGAGCGCGCGGCGCGGTAGAAGCGTTCGAACACATGGGGCAGGTCTTCGGGCGGGATGCCGGGACCGGTGTCGCGCACCCAGAGCACGGCCTGGTCCCCCACCCGCCGCGCGCCCACCCAGATGGTGCCTCCCGCGGGCGTGTACTGCACCGCGTTGCTGACCAGGTTGAGGATGGCCTGGCGCAGGCGGTCGGGGTCGCCGACGACGGGCAGCGGTTCCAGGTGCTCCAGTTCCAGACGCTGCTGCTTGCGCTCGGCCAGCATCTGACTTTGACGCACCACATCCAGCAACAGTGTGTCCAGATCCACGGCTTCCTGGCGCAGGGGCAGGGCCCCGGCTTCGGCGCGGGCCAAGAAGAGCAGATCCTCCACCAGGCGCGCCAAACGCTCGGCTTCCTTCTCGATGTCGGCGACGGCTTCCGCGTCGTATTGGCCGGTGCGTTGCATGAGTTGGGCCTGCCCGCGAATGATGGTCAGCGGGGTGCGCAGTTCGTGGCTCACATCGGCCAAAAAGCGCCGCTGCTGCCAGAAGAGGTGTTCCAGCCGGTCCAACGCGGCGTTGAAAGCCTGGGCCCAGTTCCGAAGTTCGGGGATGGGCAGGTCGGTGGGCAGGCGGCGCGACAGGTCGCGGGTGCGCATGATGTCCTGGGCCAGTTGGCTGACCTGCTCCATGGGCCAGATCATCCAGCGGGTTAGCCGCTCGAGGGCCAGGACGAAGAAGCCCATGACGAGGGTCCAACTGGCGACCAGGTAGCCCACGATCCAGGGGCGTCGGTCGTACCACTTGGTCATGTCCACCGCGACCTGGACCACCCACGAGCGGCCTTCGATGAGACCGGGGCGCAGTTCGGTGCGCACCCGCCACCAGCGCCCGTGACGGTGCCAGAGACGCGCCTGGGGACGGCCGGAGTAGTGGGCCAGGATGGAAGGATCCAGCAATGTGCTGGTCGGCGCGTTGGCCGAGCGCGCGATGAGGGTGCGCGAGTCGGGCGCGAAATACCAGATTTGCACCTGAAACCGCGGGGGGACATGCAGTTCGATGGGCTGGTCCTCGCCCTGGCCGAGGCCGTGGTGTTGGCGCGCCTGGGCCCGCGCGGTCTGAATGGCGTCTTCGGCCACCGAGGCCAGTAGGTCGTCGGCCCAACTCATGGTGGCCTTGGTGAAGACCATGTAGGCGCCCACCATGTGCATGGTCAACAGACCGGCCAGGAGCACGATCAAAATCGCTGAAAAGCGCAAGCGCAGCGACGAGCGCCCTCCGGCGCGGGAGTCAGCAGACCACATGGCTCAGTCAAAGAGAGGAGACGGGGCCCCAGCCGTAGGCTGCGGCCCCGTGGAGATCCAGTTCGTGGCTATTCGCTGGGTTCACGCAGCACATAGCCCACGCCGCGCACGGTGTGCAGCAAGCGCGGCTCGCCGTTGGCTTCCAGTTTGCGGCGCAGGTAGCGCACATACACATCCAGCACATTGCTCTCGCGGCCGAAGTCGTAGCCCCAGACCTGGTCGTACAACTGGTCGCGGGTGAGCACCTGCCGCGGGTGGCGCATGAAAGTCTCGAGCAGTTGATATTCCTTGGTGGTCAGTTCGATGACCCGATCCCCGCGGCGGGCCTGACGCGTGCCCGTGTCGAGCACCAGATCCGCGAAGCGATACTCTTTGGGCTTGGGCGGCACCTGGGCGCGGCGGCGACGCAGCAGCACCCGCACCCGAGCCAGGAGTTCGTCCATGCTGAAGGGCTTGACCAGATAGTCGTCCGCGCCCGAGTCCAGGCCCAGCACCCGGTCGGGCACCGAGTCCTTGGCCGTGAGCATCAGGATGGGAATCTTCTGGTCGCGGGTGCGAATGCGCCGACACACCTCCAGGCCGTCGATGCCCGGCAGCATCCAGTCCAGGATGATGAGGTCAGGGAAGTTCTGGAAAGTCTTGGCCAGGCCGGTCTCGCCGTCGGGCGCGACATCCACGATATAGCCTTCGGTCTGGAGCGCGCGCTTGACGAAGCGCGCCACACCGGCGTCGTCCTCGATGATCAGAATGAAGGGATGCGTGGTTTGGTCCTCGCTCATGATGTTGCCTCCAAATATTTGTCCACCAAAAGGGCCAAACGGCGGCGGGTTTGGTATGGAACGACCTCGGGCCGGGTGATGAGCGCGTTGGCCAGCGCGTGTTCACAGTCGCAGGCCCGCTCCTCGCGCAGGGTCCGGGCCAGCACCCGCAGGGCCTCCTGGGCCACCTGGGTGTTGCGCATCAGGGTGCGGATCACCATCTCCACCGTCACCGGCTCCTCGCTGACATGCCACACATCGTAGTCGGTCACATGGGCCATGACCGCGTAGCACAACTCGGCCTCGCGAGCCAAAAAGGCCTCGGGGGAGGTGGTCATGCCGATGATGTCCATCCCCCAGGCCCGAAAGACATGCGACTCGGCCCGGGTCGAGAAGCGCGGCCCTTCGACGGTGATGAAGTTGCCGCCTTTGTGCACCGTCGCGCCCGTGGCCTGCACGGCCTGATAGAGTTGCGCGGACAGGTCGGGGCAGAAGGGATCGGCCACGCTGATGTGGGCCACCAATCCGCCCTCGAAGAAGGAGCGCTTGCGGTCTTTGGTGAAGTCGAAGAGTTGGTCAGGGATGACGATGTGCCCGGGCGCGAAGTCCTCGCGCAACGAACCGCAGGCGTTGACGCTGACGACCCGTTGCACACCCAGGGCTTTGAGCGCGTAGATGTTGGCCCGATAGGGCACTTCGGTCGGCGACAGCCAGTGGCCTAAACCGTGGCGGGCCAAAAACGCGACCCGCCGGCCCTCCAGGGTGCCGACCACGATGGGCGCGCTGGGTTTGCCAAAGGGCGTGTCCACATCATATTCCCGGACATCTTCCAGGCCCTGCATGTTGTAAAGTCCCGATCCGCCGATGATGCCCAAGTGGGGGCGTTCGTCCACCATCATAACCTCCTTAGATGAGAGAGGGATGATTATTTTTTCTGGTTGACCTCCGCGCCCCCCGGGCCGCGCGGCCCACGGTTCAGGGGTGTGGGGGACGAACCGAACGGCCGCGCGTGGGGGCTGGCGGCATCCTCATTTTAGCATAAAGGGGGCCTTGGGGCGCGAAATGTTCGTTTTCGAGGCCAGGATTTCCGCCGAGTCGTGGCGCAGGCCGGACGGGAGGCGGCCTCTTCCCCGAGAGCGCGCGAGGCCAGGAGGTCAGGGGCCGTCGGAGGTCGGCTCTTGGGCCGCGCGGCCCAGCAGGATGAGGGCCCCCGCGGCCA
>JAADEN010000228.1 GCA_013153375.1 Chloroflexota bacterium
GCTTCGACCCATCCGGCGGGACCGTCTCAGGATGCGGCGGCTGGGGGCGGAAGGGCCGCGCGGCCCGCGGCTCGTCCTCCCAGGGAGAGCGCCGGGCCTGAACCGCGCGCTCCATGGCGCGCCGCGCCTCGTCCAGGTTGGCCTCCCGGGCCGCGTCGCGGAAGAACTGCTCGGCCCGGAAGCGCAGTTGGACCATCTCCCGCCACCAGGGCGAGTGGGTCAGCCGGGCCCACCAACGGCCCAACTGCCGGGCCCGATCTTCCAGTTCTTCCGGCTTCCACAACAGCAAAATCAAAATCAAAATGAAGACGACTTCCCAGCCGCCGATGTTGAACATGGGCGTCTCTCACGAAGCCTGGGGCTGCAAGCGCCGCAGGTGCTCCCGAATGGCGTCCAGGTCTTTGGCCAGACTGCCCAGCACGCCGTTGACGAAGCGCGGGGAACTCGCGCCGCCGTAAGTCTTGGCCAGTTCCACGGCCTCGTTGATGACCACTTTGGCCGGGGTGTTTTCGGGGTCCAGGCTCATTTCCCACAGGGCCAGGCGCAAGATGTTGCGGTCAATGACGGGCAACTGCTCCACGGGCCATTCGGGCGCGTGCTGGGCGATGTACTGATCCAGCCAGGGACGCATGGGCAACACGCCCTCGACCAGGCGCCGCGCGAACGCGGCCAGCCGCGGCTCCAGATCCTCCTCGGCCAAGCGGGTTTCCAGCACCGCGGCGGGAGGATGACCGGTGAGGTCGATTTCGTACAGGGCCTTGAGGGCCAGGGCGCGGGCCTGGGTGCGGGCTTTCATTCCGCCTTGTCTCCGACCTCGGGGTAGTACAAATCTTCGATGTGCACATTGATGCGCCCGGGCGTCATGCCCACCATGCGCTCCAGAGCCTGGGCGACGGCCTTTTGCACCTCGCGGCTCACCCGCCGGATGTTGGTGTGGCCGTCGAGCACCACATAGATGTCGGCATCCACCACATCGTCGTGCACCTGCAACCGCACGCCGGGCTCGCTGCGGCGCAAGAAGCGGTTGACCGCGCCGGGCACGGGCGCGAGCGCGTGCACGCCGGGGACCTTCTGCGTCTCCAGGCGCACGATGGCCAAAAGCACTTCGGGCGCAATGGTGGTCTTGCCGGGGGTTACCTGCTCGGTCATGGGATACGCCTCCTCGGCGGGCCCGCGTCCCGCGCGAGCCGCCTTCGTCCGTTCGCGTCCGCGGCTCAAGTCATGCCGCCGTCCACCGCGATGACCTGGCCCGTGATGTACGCGGCCTGATCCGACGCGAGAAATGCGACCAGATGCGCCACATCCTCGGGTGTGCCTTTGCGCCCCATGGGGATCATGGCCAGGATTTGGGCTTTGGCCTCCTCGGGCACATCGGCCCAGATGTCGGTCTCGATGTAGCCCGGCGCGACCGCGTTGACGGTGATGTTGCGCGAAGCCACCTCCCGAGCCAGGGCCTTGGTGAACCCGATCTGCCCGGCTTTGGAGGCCGCGTAGTTGACCTGCCCCGCGTTGCCGATGATGCCGGCCACGGACGAAATGTTGATGATGCGGCCATAGCGTTGCCGCAACATGGGACGAATCACGGCCTTGCTGCAGTGGATGGTGCTGTACAGGTTGGTGCGGATGACCTCGTCCCAGTCCGCGGGCTTCATTTGCATGAAGAGTTTGTCGCGGGTGATGCCCGCGTTGTTGACCAAGATGTCCACCCGGCCCCAGGTATCGCGGGCGAACTGGATGAGCGCCTGGGCCTGGTCGTAATCGGACACATCGGCCTGGAAGGCCACGGCCTGCCCGCCTGCGTCCCGGATGGCCTGCACCACGGCCTCGGCCGCGTCCGCGGAGCGGTGGTAATTGACCACCACTTTGGCCCCTCGGCGGGCCAATTCCTGCGCGATGGCCCGGCCGATGCCGCGTGAAGCGCCGGTCACCACCGCCACCCGATCGTGCAAGGACAGGTATTCCTGGGCCATGACTTGTGCCTCCTGCAATGGCGCTCGCGAGGGCAAACCTCGCGGGGCGCTCCGATTATATCACGCGGCTACACCCCGGACGAGCCGCGCCAACCCGCCGCCCGGCGGCCAAACCGCCCAACGCGCCGACCGCCTCCCACGGCCGGAGCCAGCGCAGCCCACGCCATCGCCTAAAGCGCAGCCCGGCGCGCCGCGGCTCCGTCTTCCAGGGGACGCAACAAGCCTACTCGTGGACCTCCGGCTGCGTACCCGGCGCGAGGTAGTCCGTGCCGCAGGTCCGCTCGGCCGCGGGCCAAATCACACAGGCCTCCTCCAGAGGTTGCCCGACCTGCCAGTATTGAAGGAAGAACACCCTCGGCTCGGGCCATTGATGCCACATCCAGGCCGGTTGGTCGTCCGGCACGGGGCGGCGCGTGCCGTAGGGGAAGTAGTAAGTCCCCTGGGCCAGGGGCACGCCGTTCTCCGGGCTGTCGTAGGCTTCCAGCGCGGTGAGGATGTCGGCGGCCTTCAGGCTCTGGGCCTCCTCGATGGCCTGGGCCACCAGCAGGAACGCGTCGTAAGCCTCGAACGCGTAGTGCTCGGGGAAGCGCGCGTCGTCTTGCCAGGCCTGGTGGTACTGCTGGACGAACGCCTGGGCCGCGGGCCGCCGGGCCAAAGCGGAGGGCGATCCACCACCGACCCAGCGGAAGACCATGTAATTGCCGTCGGGCACATTCTGCCAGAACGCGCGCGCGTCGGCCGCGAGCGGATTGGCCACGAAAATCAGGTCCTCCGCGGACGCGACGCCGCCTTCCACAGCCTGCTGCTGGAAGTGGAAGGCATCCTCGCCCGTCAAGAGCACCAGCACGGCCGCGCGTCCGGAGCGCGGCTCCAGGGCCTGGGCCAGGCGCGCCACCGTGTCCGAGAAGTCCTGTGCGCCCGGGTCGGTCTGGAAGATGGCCGCTTCGATGCCGAGCGCGGCCAACTGCTTCTGGGTCGCGTCCGCGGCCGAAAGCCCGTCGTCCGTGGACGCCGTCACCAGGGCCGCCCAGGTCACGCCCAGGTCCTTGAAGAACTGGGCGTCGCTCTGGGCCACCAGGGACCAGGTCGGCGCGATGCGGAACACCTCGGGATACTGGGCCGCGGTGATGGCGTCGCTCCAGGCCGCGGCGAAGACGATGGGGATGCCGTACTTGTGCGCCACTTCCTTCTCCGCGCGCCCCGCGGCCGAGTGGTACTCGCCGACCACGGCCACCACGCACTCCTGGGCGAGCAGGTCTTCCATGGCCGCGGCGCCCCGCTCGGGCAGGCCCGCGGTGTCGTAGAAGACGGGCTCGACGGGATACTTGCCCATCACGCCGCCCGTGGCGTTCACCTGGTCGGCCGCGATCTGCACCGCGGTCTTCATGGCCTGTCCGGCCGCGACCGCGCCGGGCGCGGACAAGGGCAACGGCACCCCGATCTTGACGACGCCCTCGTCGCCCAGATCCGCGAAGGACGGAGGGGCGCAGGCCCGGGCTTTCGGCTCGGCCTCGGCCTCTGCAGTGCCCTCCGCCCCCTGCGTCACCGTCGCTGCTGGCGTCGCCACCGGCTTCGGAGTGGCGGCTGCTTCCGACGGGACGGTCGCCTGCGGGGTCACCCCCGCGGTCTCGGGCTCGGCCGGACCCTGGCACGCGGCCAAAGCCCCGGCCAACATCAGCCCCACGAACAACCAAAACCGCCAGCGCTTCATGATCTCTCCTCCTTTCCTGCCTGCCCCCGGTTCAGCAGCCACAGCCAGCGCAAACCGTCCAGCGTGAGCCAGGGGTTCACGATGTCGATGGCCCGGGTGGCGCGCGCGAAGCGCGTCGCGTATCCGCCGGTGGCGATCACCTTCATCTCGGGCCCCAGCACGGCCCGAAAGCGTTCCACCATCCCCTCGACCAGGGCCACATAGCCGTAGAACAGCCCGGCCTGGATGGCCTGCACCGTGTTGCGTCCGATGACCTCGGGCGGCTGCACCACATCCACCTTGGGCAACTTGGCCGTGCGGCGGAAGAGCGCGTCCGCGGCCACATCCAGCCCCGGCGTGATCGCGCCGCCCAGATAATCGCCCTCCGCGGTGATGGCGTCGAAAGTGATGGCCGTGCCGAAATCCACCACGCACGCGGGCCCGCCGTACTGCTGCTTCACGGCCACCGCGTCCGCGATGCGGTCCGCGCCCACGGCCTTGGGCTCCTCGTAACGAATACGAATGCCCGTGCGCACGCCGGCCCGCACCACGAAAGGCGTGTGCCCCACATACTGCTCCAGGGCCTGCACCAACTTGCCCGTCAGCGGCGGCACCACCGAAGCCAGGCTGACGCCCTCCAGCGCGTCCGGGTCCACGCCGGCCCAATCCAGCAGACCCCGCAACTGCAAGCCGTACTCGTCGGGCATGCGCTCGGCTGCGGTGGCGATGCGCCAGTGATGCACCCATCGCTGCCCGTCGTGCACGCCCAAAGTGATGTTCGTATTGCCCACATCCACGGCCAAGAGCATGGCAAGGCTCCTTTTTCTGGGGGAACGGCTCCGCGAACGGCCGGGCGGCTCAGTCGGTCACCAGCCACACCTGCACCTGCGCGGGGCCGTGCACGCCCACGGTCAGGGTCATCTCGATGTCCGCGGTGCGCGAAGGCCCGGTGATCAGGGCCGCGGCCCGGGCCGAATGCCAACTCGGATGCCGCAACGCGGCTTCCAGGTCGGGCACCAGCCGGGACGCGGGCACCAGCACGCCGTGGGCCCGGGGCAGCAGCGACGCGGTCAACGGACGCCCCGGCCCGCTGTGCACCAGCACCGAGCCCGTCGCGGCCACGGCCAGCGCGGCCGCGGTCAGGCCCACCTCGG
>JAADEN010000199.1 GCA_013153375.1 Chloroflexota bacterium
GGCCCGCACCGTGGGCGAGGCTGACCTGGGCCTGGCCATCGCCGACCGCCTGCGCCGCGCGGCCGCGCAAATCCTCCGTCCGCCCGCCCCTCGGGCCTGAGCGCGCGGCGGGACGCGGCCTTCGCCACGCCCCACCGCCGCGCCGCTCGCCGCATCCCCCTCACTCGCCGCGTTCCACTTGCGGCACCTGCTTCAGCGCCTCCTCGATGGCCTCGTCGGGGTAGTAGTAGTCCTCCAACTCGCCCTTGAGGTACGCGTCGTACGCGGCCAGGTCGAAGTGGCCGTGGCCCGACAGGTTGAACAGGATGACCCGCTCCTCGCCGGCCCGCTTGGCAGCCAGGGCCTCGTCGATGGCCACCCGCACCGCGTGCGCGGATTCGGGCGCGGGCACGATGCCCTCGTTTCGGGCGAAGAGCACCGCGGCCTCGAAGGTCGCCACCTGGGGCACGGCCACGGGGTGGATGTAGCCCTCTTTGACCAGCGCGCTGATGGTGGGGGCCATGCCGTGATAGCGCAGCCCGCCCGCGTGGATGGGCGGCGGCATGAAGGTGTGGCCCAGGGTGTGCATCATCACGATGGGCGCCATGCGCGCGGTGTCGCCGTAGTCGTAGGTGTACTTGCCGCGGGTCAGCGTGGGCGCCGCGGTGGGCTCCACGGCCAGGAAGCGGGTGGACTTGCCCTCGGTCAGGGTGTAGTACAGGAACGGATAGGCCAGCCCCGCGAAGTTGGAGCCGCCGCCCACCGCGCCGATGATCACATCGGGATATTCCCCGGCCATGTCCATCTGCTTCAGGGCCTCGAGCCCGATGACCGTCTGGTGCAGCAGCACATGGTTGAGCACGCTGCCCAGGCTGTACTTCTTCTTGCCGCCCGAAGTGGCCGCGGCCTCCACCGCCTCGGAGATGGCGATGCCCAGCGAGCCGGGGTTGTCGGGGTCTTCGGCCAGAATCTTGCGCCCGAACTCGGTGCGGTCCGTGGGGCTGGGGAAGACCTGCGCGCCGAAAATCTCCATCAGGATGCGGCGGTACGGCTTCTGGTTGTACGACACCTTGACCATGTACACTTCCAGAGGCAGGTCGAAGAAGTTGGCCGCCAGAGCCAGCGCGGAGCCCCACTGCCCCGCGCCCGTCTCGGTGGTCAGGGCCTGGGTGCCGGCCATCTTGTTGTAGTACGCCTGCGCGACCGCGGTGTTGGGCTTGTGGCTGCCCGAGGGCGACACGCCTTCGTACTTGTAGTAAATGTGCGCCGGCGTGTCCAGGGCCTTCTCCAGGCGGCGGGCCCGAATCAGCGGCGTGGGCCGCCAGAGCCGGTAGATGTCCCGCACCGGCTCGGGGATGTCGATGTACCGGTCCGTGCTCACCTCCTGCATGATGAGTTCCATGGGGAACAGCACGGACAGGAAGTCAGGCGTCACCGGCTCCTTGGTGACCGGGTGCAGCGGCGGCGGCACCTCCACCGGGAAGTCGGCCAGGATGTTGTACCACTGCTTGGGGATGTCGCTTTCGCCGAGGAGAAAACGGAACTGGTCGGACATGATACACCTCCGTGGATGGTGGATGGGGACAAATTCTCCGAGCGGGCCGGGCTGCGCCGCGCGGCGAGCCTGGGGGGTGCCGACCCGCGAACGCGCCGCGGGCCGGGTGGGCGGGTTAACGCAAAAGCGCCCGTCCCACATGCGGGGACGAGCGCGACGGCCCGCGGTGCCACCCCAGTTAGGCCGGTTTTAACCACAAAACCCCGCCGGTGAGACGACGGGGATGGTCAAAGCCAGCCTCACTCTGCCGGGTACGGCGTACCGCGTGGGTTCACGCGGGGCACGCTTATACCCGGGGCCCGATAACGGGGGCCGACCGGCGCAGACTACTGAGGCCCGAAGGCCCGTTCGTCCTGCGGCTCCGAGGCCCATTCGGCATTGGCGTGCGTACCGGGCTTCCACCTGCCCCCGGCTCTCTGGAACGCCGTTTCAATGCCTACTCGCCCTCTTCGACGCCTTTGGCCTGCTCGGTTGTCCAGGTTGCGGCGCATTGTACTCAAGGGCCCGCGGTTTGTCAAGCCCCGCGGCCCTCGATTTCGTCCCGATGGGCCCGATACCAGTCGATGGTGGCCTGCAGGCCCTGGTCGAAGGGCGTCTTGGCCTCCCAGCCGAAGTAGGCCTTGGCCCGGCTGGTGTCCAGTTTGCGCCGCGGCTGGCCGTTGGGCTTGGTGGTGTCCCACACGATGTCGCCCTCATAGCCCACCATGCGGGCCACGGTCTCGGCCAGGCGGCGGATGGAAATCTCCTCGCCGGTGCCCAGGTTGACGGGCTCGGGGCCGTCGTACTTCTCCGTGGCCTCCACGATGCCCTCGGCCGCGTCCGCGGCGTACAGGAACTCCCGGGTGGGCGTGCCGTCGCCCCACAGCACCACGGGCCCGCCCTGCTCCTTGGCCGCCACGAACTTGCGAATCATGGCCGGGATGACATGGGAAGTCTCCAGGTCGAAGTTGTCGCGCGGGCCGTACAGGTTGGCGGGCAGCAGGAAGATGGCGTTGAACCCGTACTGCTGGCGGTAGGCCTGGGCCTGCACCAGCAGCATCTTCTTGGCCAGGCCGTAGGGCGCGTTGGTCTCCTCGGGATAGCCGTTCCACAGGTCGTCTTCTTTGAAGGGCACGGGCGTGTATTTGGGGTACGCGCACACCGTGCCGATGGCCACGAACTTTTTCACGCCCCGCTTCCAGGCCTCGTGCATGAGTTGCACGCCCATCATCAGATTGTCGTAGAAGAACTCCGCGGGCCGCATGCGGTTGGCGCCGATGCCGCCCACATTGGCCGCCAGGTGGATGATGATGTCGGGCCGGGCGTCGTCCAGCAGGCGCACCACCGCGTCGTGCTGCACCAGGTCGTAATCCTTGCGGCGGGGCACGAAGATCTCCCGCGCGCCCCGACGGCGCAGTTCCTCGACCACATACGATCCCAGGAACCCCGCGCCGCCCGTGACCGTCACCCGCACCTCGGACCAGGAAAAAGACATGCGACCACTCCCTTGGCGATGACTTTGCGCGCTTTGCGGCGCGTCTTCGCGCCGCAGTGCGGGCCATTATACTACACGCGAGATGGTAGAATTGAAGCGCTGCGCGCCCCTGGCCGGCGCGTGGCTCTCCCGTGCTCTCGCTCTCGCAGGAGGAGGCCCATGACCTACGATCCCCTCCAGCCCATCGGCTACATCGTCAGCGGCAGTTTGCAGGGCGGCCTGGAAGCCCGGCTGGGCATCCCGCCGGCGCGCATCCAGGAGGGCGCGTTCGTGGTGGCCCGCATCCCCGCTGGCGAGCACGAGCCCGGGCTGCAGTTCTACGGCCTGGTCACCGACCTGCGCCTGGCCGCGTCGGACGCCCGCTTCGCGGACGAGCAGGTGGCCCAGCGCTTCGGCGCGCACCTGGCCGCGCTGCTGCACGGCCAGACTCTGTACACCACCCTGGTCTTCAGCCCGCACCTGATGCTGGAATTGCCGCCCGAGGGCGAGGGCGCGCGCGCGGCCTGGTGGGCCGAGATCGAGGCCGGGCGCAAGCCCCAGCCTCGCCCCATGCCCGTCAAGACCATCCCGCCGCATCACACCCGGGTCTATCTGGCCACCCAGGGCGATGTGGACGAAATCTTCGGCAAGGCCGACGCGGAGGGGCGTTTCTTCGTGGTGGGCACCACCCGGGAGCAGGGCTACGCGGTGCGCCTCGACCTGGAGCGCTTCATCCGTCGGCCCGCGGGCGTGTTCGGCGCCACGGGCGCGGGCAAGTCCTTCCTGGTGCGTCTGCTCCTGGCCGGGCTCATCCACTACGGCAGGGCCGCCATCCTGGTCTATGACATGCACAACGAGTACGGCCTGGACATCAGCGACCCTGAGAAGAAGACCCGGGTCGTGGGCCTGAAGTCCAAGTTCCCCGCCAAAGTGCGGGTGGTGGCCCTGGGCCGCGGCACCTTCATCCACGGCGACAAGCCCCCCGACTACCACCTGGAAATCGCCATGCGCGACATCGAGCCCGAGGACATCGAACTGCTGGCCCGGGAACTCAACCTGACCGACACCGCGCCCACGGTGCTGGCCGCGCTGGTCAAGTCCTTTGGCCGGGATTGGTTCCGCGCCTTCCGCGACCTGGTCCCCGGCAAGACCGAGGTCGTGGTGGACGACAACGGCAAAGAGCGCCGCGTGCCCGCGCCCGACAGCGTCGAGGGCTGGGCCCGGGCCCACAACATCCACGAAGGGGCCGCGCGGGCGCTGCACTCCAAACTGCGGCGTCTGTTCGCGAAAGATTACATCGTCGAAGAGCCGGCGGAAAACACCCTGGAGGCCATGATTCAAGACCTGGAGGCCGGCCGGACGGTCATTTTGTCCTTCGGAAATTACGAGACCGACCTGGACTATTTGTTCGTCAGCAACCTCATCACCCGTCAGATTCGCGAGCACTGGGTGCATCGCACCAACGCGTATCGCAGCGGCAAGGAGAGCGAGCCCCGGCCTCTGGTGGTGGTGGTCGAGGAGGCCCACAAACTCCTCAGCCGGGAGATGGCCGCGCAGACCACCTTCAACATCCTGGCCCGGGAGATGCGCAAATACTATGTCACGCTGCTCATCGTGGACCAGCGCCCCTCCCAGATCGACGACGAGGTCATGTCCCAGTTGGGCACCCGCATCGCGGGCTGGCTGGGGGACGAGGACGACATTCGGGCCGTGCTGGCCGGTCTGTCGGGCCGGGAGACCCTGCGCGGGCTGCTCTCGCGGCTGCAACTGGGCGAGGAGGTGCTCATCACCGGCTTTGGCGTGCCCATGCCCA
>JAADEN010000044.1 GCA_013153375.1 Chloroflexota bacterium
TGGGCGCTGGCCGGTCTGGCCGTAGCCGCGGGGCTGGTGTACCCCGCGCTGGCGCTGCCCGACCGGACCGCGCACTTTCGCCCGGCCCACGGCTGGACCCTGGACGGCAGCGCGTGGCTGCGGCGCACCAACCCGGACGATTGGGCCGCCGCGCAGGCGCTGGCGCGAGCGCCCTTGGGCACGCTGGCCGAGGCCGTGGGCGGCAGTTATTCGGAGTACGCGCGGTTGAGCACATACAGCGGCCAGCCCGCGGTGGTGGGCTGGCTGGGGCACGAGGGCCAGTGGCGGGGCGGCTACGCGGAGGTGGGCTCCCGGCCGCAGGACATGGAGACCCTCTACACGACGCGGGATTGGGCCACCGCGCGGGCCATCCTGGAGCGCTACGACATTCGCTATGTGGCCCTGGGCGCGCTGGAGCGGCGCACCTACGCCGCGCAGCCCGACCTGTGGGAGCAGCACCTGGCGCGCTGGTGGTCCCAGGGGGAGACGACGATTTACCTGTGGTGGCCCGGCTCGGAGACGCCGTGAGGGGCGGCGCGTTTCTTACGAAATTCTTAGGTTCGTGGCGCGAAAAACGCGGTATCATAGGGGCGTAATCAAGAATCACTCTAAAGTGAGGAGGTATCCCTATGACCGAGACCACCCCGCGTATGCCTTTACTGGGCGATCCGTTTCCGCATTTGAAGGTGATGACCACGCACGGGCCTCTGACGCTGCCGGACGACATGAAGGGTTCGTGGTTCGTGCTGTTCAGCCACCCGGCCGACTTTACGCCCGTGTGCACCACCGAGTTCCACGCTTTCCAGACCCTGTACCCCGAATTCAAGAAGTTGAATGTCAAACTCATCGGCTTGTCGGTGGACCAGGTCTTCTCGCACATCAAGTGGACCGAGTGGATCAAGGAGCACCTGGGCACCGAGATCGAGTTCCCCATCATCGCGGCCAACGATGCCATTGCCCAGCAGTTGGGGATGCTGCATCCGGGCAAGGGCAGCAACACGGTGCGGGCCGTGTTCGTGGTGGACGACAAGGGCATCGTGCGCTTGATCCTGTACTATCCGCAGGAGATCGGGCGCAACATGCAGGAGATCCTGCGCGCGGTGCAGGCGTTGCAGGTGTCGGACAAGTACGGTGTGGCCACGCCCGCGGATTGGCCGCACAACGCGCTGATCGGCGATCGGGTGATCGTGCCTCCCGCGACCACGGTGGCCGAGGCCGAGCAGCGCCTCCAAAACCCCGAGTTCGAGTGCTACGACTGGTGGTTCTGCCACAAGCCCAACCCCGCGGCCTGAGCCTCGCGCCGGCCGTATAGGCTTGGTGAACCCCTCGGCCCGGAGGCTTCGGCCTGCGGGCCGTTTTTTGTCAAGTCTGGGGCGCGTCCGTCTCGTGGGGCAGGCGGCGCGCGTCGTGGGTTCGGCCTGCGGGCGGCTCGCGGCCCGGCGTGTAGCGCGAGAAGACCACCAGGTCGTGGCGTCGCGTCCAGCCGATGTGGGACCAAAAGGCCTGGCCGCGCGCGTTGCCCACATAGACGAACAGGTGGCATTTGTCGATGTCGGCCGCGGCCAGGGCCTCCAGGCTGCGTTCCACCAGCAAGCGGCCCAGACCGCGGCCCTGGTGGGTCGGCTCTACGGCCAGGTGGTGCAGATAGCCTCGGCGTCCATCGTGGCCGCACAGCACCGTGCCCACCAGCGCGCCGTGTTCGTCGTAGATCACGAAACTCAGCCCCGGATTGCGGGCCAAATAGCGCGCGATGGCCGGGGCCTCGTCCGCCCGGCTCAGGCCGATGCCCGGCGTGCGCTCCCAGAGCGCGTAGGCCGCGGGGTAGTCCGCGAGGGTGAAGGGGCGCAGGAAGTAGTGGGTCATTGGGCGCAATTCCGCGTCCGGCCGCGGCTTCGGGGGTCAGCCGGGGTTGGACAACGGCCCTCGTCCGGCCTCGGCCTCCTGCTGGCTGGCGCGGGCGGGTTGGTCACCGAGCATTTGCCGCACGGCCTGCCACACCGCGTCGAACATGGCCGGGGTGAGGCGTCCGGTCTGGGTGTTTTGGCGGCTGGGGTGGTAGGAGGCCACGAACGCGGGCAGGCCGGGCCCGGGGGAGGGATAGACCACCGCGTGGCCGAAGGGCAGGCGCGGCAACTGCGTATAGCCAAGGTGTTCCCGATAGACGCGCAGCAAACCGTCCCACGCGATGCGGCCCAGGGCCACGGCCACGCGCAAAGTCGGCTGCAGCAGGCGCACCTCCGTGGCCAGGTAAGGCAGGCAGGCGCGCACTTCGGCCGCGGTGGGGCGGTTTTTGGGCGGCACGCAGCGCACCACCGCGGTGATGTACATGTCACGCAAGGCCAGCCCATCGCCGCGGTGGGTGGCCGTGGGCTGGTTGGCAAAGCCCGCGCGGTGCAGCGCGGCGTAGAGGAAGTCGCCCGACGCGTCGCCCGTGAACATGCGGCCCGTGCGGTTCGCCCCGTGCGCGCCGGGCGCCAGCCCCACGACCAGCACCCGCGCCTGCCGGTCGCCAAAGCCCGGCACGGGCCGTCCCCAATAGTCCCAGTCGCGGTAGGCGCGCCGCCTGACGCGCGCCACCTCGCCGCGCCATTGGACCAGCCGGGGGCAACGCTGGCAGTGCTCGATTTGCGCGTTCAGCGCCTCCCAGGCCGCATCCGCGTCCTTCATGCGCTCCCTGCCGGCACGCCGAGGACGGTGAAGTAGGTGTAGTGATAGGCGATGTGGTCGTTCAGCAGGCCGATGGTGTCGCGGCCTTGCAGCACTTTGGGCCCCGCGGCCGCGCCCTGCCAGGTGAAATGCAGGATGTGCCCCTCCCCGGCCCGCTGGGTCACCAGAAAGCGCCCCTGGGGCGCGATGCTGCGGAAGAAGCGCGCGTACCACTGCCGGATGGCCTGTTTCCCCACGATGGTGCCGTCGGGGTTGACATGCACCGCGTGGTCCGTGTAGAGCGCGGCCACCGCGTCCGCGTCGTTGGTGTTGAGCGCCGCGATGTAGCGTTCGACCATGTCCTGCGTGGGCGGTGGGGGCGGCGGAGGCGGAGGCGGCGGGGCCGTGCCCCAATCGTATTCCGCGATGGCCTGCCAGATCTCCCGCGGCAGGCGCTCGCGCGTTTGATACCACTCCCAGAAGTTCACCGCGGGGATGTCCAACTCCTGGGCCGTCCGCATGAATTCCCGAATTTCGGCCACCGAAGGCCGCCAACTGCCGAAGGGATACGCCGAACCCGTGGCCACGATGGGCCGCCAGGGGCGCAGACGCTGAAACTCGGCCACCGTGCGCCGCAACTGCGCGCCCGGATTGTGCGAGGTGATCCAATACACCTGGGGCATGTTGATGTCCACGCCCTCCAGGAACTCCTTCCACGGAAAGCGCGGGTGATACGAAGGATAACGAAACGAACTCAGCGCCAGGGGCGTGTCGGGCAGCCCGCTGCGCAGGTGCCGCATGTAGGTGCGCGCCTCCGCGTGGCGGTTCTTGTACTCCACCTCCGCGTCGATGACGAACCCGTCCAGCCCCAGATGCTGCACCCGCGACACGGCAATGCGGGCCTCGTTGATGGGGTCTTCGCCGTACACATACTGCCAGCCCCACACCGCGATGCCCCGCTCGCGCAGGGCCTGCACCAGGGGCGGCACCAGGTCACGGCGTCGCTGCCAGTCGTAGTTGTACGCGCCGGTGCCGTCCGCGACCTTGACCAGAATGTGGGTCAGCCCGGCCTCCGCGGCCACCCGGGCAATGGCCCGCGGATCCCCGCCCTCGCAGCGGGAGATCTTCCAGATGTAGTAACCTTTGCCCACCAAAGACATCGTGCTCCTCCTTTTTTGGGGAAAAACCTCCGGTGGTGGCCGGGCGGTGCCGCGCGGCGCACCTGCGGGTGCGACCCGCGGCTCAGGCGTCCGACTTTTGGGCCCGCGAGCCGTCCAATCCCAATTCGGGCGCAATGCCGCGCATGGCCTCGATCACATTGCCCACATGCTCCCACAGATCCACGCCGAACTCGGCCACCGCTTCTTCAATGTCCTGACGATCCACGCCGGCCGCAAAAGCCTTGTCCTTCCACTTTTTCTTCACCGATTTGACCTTCAAATCGTACAGCGATTTGGACGGCCGCACCAGGGCCACCGCGGTGATCAGGCCCGTGATCTCGTCGCAGGCCCGCAGGGCTTTTTCCAGCCGCGTTTGCGGGCGCAGGCCCGTGCGCTCGGGCGCGTGGGTCAGGATGGCCCGCACGATCTCCTCGGGCACGCCGCGCTCCCGCAGAATGGCCGCGCCCTTGATGGGGTGATCGTCGAGATTGGGATGAATCTCCCAGTCGAAGTCGTGCAACAAGCCGGTGATGCCCCACTTCTCCTCGTCTTCGCCGAACTGGCGCGCGTAAAAGCGCATCGCGGCCTCGACCGCGTACATGTGACGGCGCAGACTGGGGCTTTGGACGAATTCGTGCACAATGGCCAGGGCCTCGTCGCGGGTGATCATGCTGCTCTCCTTGCTCACGAACGGGGTTGCCTCAAGTATACCCCATTGAGCCGCCCGTGCGACACTTTTGGGGCCTTTTTCCGCGCTTTGGCTGCGGTTTTCGCCCCGCGAGTACAATAGACGCGGGAGGATCCATGCCGACCTTACGCTGGAAACTTCGCTGGTGGCTGATTCTGGGCGCGGCCCTGGTGAGCGGCTGGGGCTTGCGGGGATGCGCGCCGCGCGGGCCCGCGTCCG
>JAADEN010000011.1 GCA_013153375.1 Chloroflexota bacterium
CTGGCTCGTGGCCGCGGGCGTCGCGGCGCTGCTGCTTCCGGCGCTGCTGCAGGTGCCGCGGGTGCAACAGCGTTGGAACGCGTGGCTGTGGCCCCACCACGCGCCTTTGGGCTACGGCTACCAACCCCTGGCCGCGGCCCGCGCGTTGGAACGCGGGGGTTGGTGGGGCCAAGGTCTGGCGGCCGGACAACCCGAACAAGTGCCCCTCAGCGCCACGGACTTCATCTTCGTCGCCTGGGGCGAAGAGGGAGGCTGGGGCATGCTGGCCCTGCTGGTGGCCCTGGAAGCCCTGGTCTGGCTCGGCCTGGGACGGCAGACCTGCCGCCTGGCCGCGCCCTGGCCCCAAAGCCTGGGCATGGCCGTCACCGCGTACGGAGCCCATCTGACGGCCTGGGTGATGGCCGGCAACCTCCGGTTGGTCCCCCTCTCGGGGTTGCCCCTGCCGTGGGTGGCCCACGGCGGCGCGGCCCTGCTCACGCTGAGCGCGCTGGTCGCGGTCCTGACCGCGCAGCCCCTCGCGGAGCCTTCCACCTCATGCCCGCGCGTGTGGCGCGGCCATTTGTACGCCTGGGGCGCGCTCTACGCGTTGGTGCTGGCGCGCGCCGCGCTCCTGGCCGGGTGACCGCGCTCACTCCGCGCCGAACACATCCTCCGCGGGCGGCTCCTCCTCGGGGGGAATGCCCGGCGGCGTGGCCCACGGGTCGTAGTCAAAGCCCATGACCTCTTCCCACGACGGCTCCGAGGGCGGCGGCGCTTCCTCGGGTTGGGGCGGCAGCCGGGGAGCCTGGTCGGGCCGCGCGGCTCGGGGCGGCGCAACCCCCTGCTGCTGGATCAAATCGTGGTACGCGGCCAGCCAGTCCATGAAGCGTTCTTGCTGCCGCAGCCATTCGGCTTCCTCTTTGCGCCGCCGCAAAGCCTCCATCCGCAAGAAGAGATCCTGCTGCACCTGGTCGGGATGGGCGACCCGGTAGAAGACCAAAGGCTCTTCGGGGCCGATCTGGATGGTCACATTGCCGAAATTCAGCACCCGGGCCAGAAAGGACGGGCGCTCGAAATCCACGCTGATGACCTTCTCCAGAGGCGCGACCTTGCGCTGCACTTCGCCAAAGGGGATGGCTTTGATGTCCAAAATCTGGGTGTCGGTGATCTGATAGATGTCGTTGGCCCAGTCCCAGGCCTGGTAGATGATGACCAGAAACACGATCAGCGAGGTCAAGAAGACCAGCAGGCCCAGGGCCTGGGTCGAGGGCCAGGGCCACTTCTGCCACTGGTGAAGGAAAAAGAACGCCCACACGGCCACCAAGATGCTCATGGGCGTGGCCACGCGTTGCAGCAAGAAGAACCAATGCTTGCGATAAGTGATGGTGCCGCCGCTTTCGGTGCGGGCCAGGCGCAGGTTGGCGGTCCAGAGTTTCAGAAGCGCCCGCCAGCCGTCGGGTTGGGCCTGAGCCAGGGGTTCGGCCTCGGCCACGGGTTCGGCCTCGGGCACCTCGGGCACGGGCAGGCCCAGTTTCTCGCGCAGCCGGGTCTGGATGGTGGCCTTTTCTTCCCGCTCGCGGGTGATTTGGCGCAGGCGGATGCGTTCGTCGAGCACCGCGGCCACCTCGTCGGGCCAGGGCGTCCACACGAACACCAGCGGCGGCTCGGCCCAGGTGCGGGCGATGACGGTGCCGAAATTCAGCCGCCGGCCCCAAAAGGAGGTTTCCACCTCGGCCGCGTTGATCATGGAGAGCGGGACTTCGTGCCGGCTGTCGTAGAAGGGGAAGAAAACCTCCACTTTGGCGGCCCGACGGGTGGTGATGACATAGTAGTCGTTGCGCCACTCGATCCAGATCCAGAGCAAGGCCCCCAGACCGACCAGCAGCACGGGCAAGGCCAGCCACAAGACCGGCGCGAAGCCGGTGATCTTGGCCGCGAAGCCGAACAGCGCGGCCAGCACCATCATCGCCGCGCCAATGGCCGCCCAGCGCACCCACAGCACGATGGGATGCCGCCGCACGAAGACCAGCACCCACTCCTGAGGCGGAAGCCAGACCGGGCGCTGCTCGCGGGCCCGCTGACGGCTCTCGGCGATCATGCGCAGGCGGCGGCCCAGCGCGGGATACCGGCGCGCCAGCCGCAGCAGATCCGCGCCCTCCAGGTGGAAGTAAACCGTGGGGCGCAGCGCGCGCACCGAAATGGGCGAACGGCGATGCGTCACGATGGCCTCGACGCCCGCGTGATCCTGCTCGCCCAGAATGCCCAACAGCACGGGCCGGTCGCCGCGCCGCGTGAACGCCTCGGCCCGGCCCTGTTGCAGCAACACGAAGGGCGGGTTGGGCTCCAGGTGCTCGATGAGCCAGCCCCCGGCCGGGGCCTCGATCTTCCTGGCCCGCGCCAGAAAAGCCCGCCGGGCCTCCTCGGGCAGGTCGTGGAAGAGGTGCACCCGCGCCAGCCAGGCCAGATCCTGCTCGAACGCGGCGGGCGTCTCCGCGCTGGGGGTCGCGAGGTCGTCGCTCATGGCATCATCCTGGCGTCCCGGGCCTAAGGCTTGTCGGGCGCGGCGTCGGGTTCAGCGGGGAACGCCTCCGGTGAGGCCGGGTCGGACGGCCAAACGGCCTCGGCAGCCCACGAGCCCGCGGGCCGCGCTCCGGGCGACGGGATCTCTTGCTCCCGATAGTGCAGGTACAACACCGCCCAACCCACCAGCACAACGGTTTGCGCCAGGGTCTGGACGAAGACCTCCACGGTACCGGCCGCCGCAGTGTTGAGCGCCTGCACCCAGTTGTTGGGTTCATCCATGATGAAGATGGACAGCAAAGTCAGCGGCATCAACAGGATTTGCTTCACCAGGCTCAGGACGAAGTTGAGGGTGAGGTAAATCACGAACATGGCGTAGAACGCCGGCCAGGCCCGCCGCGCGACCCGCCAAAACGCGTCCCAGGTCTCGCGCCACGACGCGGGATACTCGGCCACGACCGCGACCATCAAACCCCAAATCCAGGGCGTCACCAGAAAGACCAGGGGCAGAAGCAGGCACAGACCTCCCAACAACAGCACGGCGATGAAGGGGCCCGGATCGTCGGAAGAACCGAAGGCCAGGATGCCCACCAAAACGCCGAAGAGAAGCATCATCCCCAGAGTAAACAGGAAGAAAAGCCCAAACTGAAGCAAAAGCAACCGCAAAGTGGGGCCGCCCAGCCCGCGCCGGGCCTCGTCCCACGGCAGGGGTTCGTCTTCGCGTCCCCAAACCCGGCGCACGGTGGTGATGATGCCGGCCTGCGCCCACACACTGAGCACCCAGATGGCCAGGCCCAACAACACCATGACGCAGGTCAAAGCCAGTCCCGCGCCCAAAAGCACATCCCGTTGCCGTTGAAGCCAGGCCTCCCAAACCGCGGGAGGCGCATCCAACGGCGGCAGGGCCAGAAAGATGGGCGCGGACAGCCAGATCATCAGCAGACCCGGCACCTGGGCCAGCAATATGAAGAACCAAACCGCGGGCTGATGCCGCAGGATCTTCCACCAACGCTGCCAAAACACATCGCTACTCATGGGGATACCTCCTCAGAGGCGTGCAGGGCCGCGGCCAGACGGCGAGCCCGCGCCTGCCAGGCCCGGCTGGCGTCCAGATACGCGCTGGTCCAGCCCACCAGCAGATACGCGCCTCCGACCGCGGTCAACACGCCCAGCACGGCCAGCAGGGGCCAGACCCACAGGGGCACCTCGGGCCTGAGGGCCAGGGGATCGAGTGTCGTCACGACGCGCAACCACGGATAGGACGACAACGCGGCCAAAGGCGCGGCCAAAACGACGAAAAACAGCATCTGCCAGGTGGCCAGGGAGCGAAAACGCGCCCTGTAGGTGCGCATCACCCCCCAGTAGCGCCGCCAAACCTCGGCCGGCGACGCGGGATGCTCCACCACGGCCGCGATGAGGAAGTTCATCCACCAGGGCAAAAGCCACCACATCAACCCCAGCCCAACAGCCGCGGCCAAAATCAGCACCGGCACCGGCGAGCACAGAAAGGCCGCCAGATTCACCAAAATCACCAAAGGTACGCCCACGACCATGAACAGCAAAATCAAGAGCACGGATTGGGCCGCGTAGGCGATCAGGGCCCGCAACAAGGGAATCCAAAAGCGCCGCCAAACCGCGCGCCAGGGCAAGGGCCGCTCAGGATGCTCGAAGGCCAGGCGCACGGTCCAGACGATCAGCACCATCAGCACGCCGCTCAGGACGCTCACCAACGAGAGCAACACCTGCGCGCTCGCGCTCCGAGGCGCGAAGATTGGAAAGGCCCCAGGCCCGCGTGCGGCCGAGGCCGCGCGCATGAAGCGCTGGAGCGTGGTCAAATGCGTGCGCCCCAAAAACAGGGACAGCCCGCCGTTGAGCACCTGCATCACGGCCAGCGCGGCGGTCAGGGCCCACAGCGTGGGCTGATGACGCCACAACTGCCGCCAGCGCGCCTTCCAGTCCATACCTCCCCTCACAACTCGGCCAGCACTTCGGGCAGCGCGGCCAGCACATCCCCGGCCAGGACGGGCGCGGGATGCCCCATCTGGTCCGCGGCCAGCAAACCGGCCTGCGCGTGCAGCCAGACCCCGGCCACCGCGGCCTCGAACGCGGGCATCCCCTGGGCGCGCAGCCCCACGATGGCCCCGGCCAGCACATCGCCCGTGCCGGCGCGCGCCAGCGCGGGCGTGGCCACGGGCACCG
>JAADEN010000040.1 GCA_013153375.1 Chloroflexota bacterium
CGAAGCCTTGCGGCCCGGCAGGGCCCGCGCGGGTGCAGGCAAATGTTGTAGAAGCGTGGTTGCGTTTCGCGCCCAGCCTGCAAAACCCCACCCCGCGGGCAACCAACCGGTCGCCCCTACCGCGCCCCGCCCTCGTAGGGGAGGGGCCTTCAAAACGGAGAGAGGCCAATCCCTGCCCCCAGCCCGCCGCGGGGGATGGGAGGGGTTTACACGGAAGCGGGTCATTTTTACATGGTTTGCATGCCCGCGCGGAGCGTTTCCCAGAGATGAAGGGCCGCATGGTATAATGAAAACCGCTCATCCGAATGCTGGTTTTCTCCCCGCGTGGGGAGACGAAGGACTGTTGTGGATGCCCCGCGAGGAGTGACGACATGGCCGGACATTCCAAATGGAAGAACATTCAGCGTAAGAAGTCCGCAATGGACGCCAAGCGCGGCCAACTGTTCACCCGTTTGGCGCGCGAGATCATCATCGCGGCCCGCGACGGCGGCGGTGACCCCGAGACCAACCCGCGCTTGCGCATGGCCATCGAGCGCGCCAAAGCCAACAATATGCCCAAAGACAAGATCCTCAAGGCCATTCGCCGCGGCACGGGCGAGGACCGGGAGGGCGGTCAGTTAGAGGAAATCTACTACGAGGGCTATGCGCCCCACGGCGTGGCCATGATGATTTACTGCGTGACCGACAACCGCAATCGGGCGCTGTCCGAAATTCGCTACACCCTCAACCGTTTGGGCGGCAGCCTGGGCGAGAGCGGTTCGGTGGCCTGGCAGTTCAAGCGCATGGCTTACTTCGCCATTCCGGCCGAGGGCAACGACCCCGACGCGATCTTGGAGTTGGCCATCGAGGCGGGCGCGGACGATGTGCAGTTCGACGAGTATCTGATCGAGATCTACGCCGAGCCCGAGGCCTTCAAAGCGGTCAGCGATCGGCTGCGGGCCGCGGGTATTCAGGTGCAGGAGGCCGGCCTGAAGATGGTCCCGACGCAGGAGATCCATCTGGAGCCCGCGGCCGCCGCGCAGGTGCTCAAGGTGATCGACGCGCTGGAAGACCTGGACGATGTGCAGGAGGTCTTTTCCAACCTGCATGTCCCCGAGGAAGTGTTGGCCCAGGCCGATTGAGCGTGCACCATGACCCGTATCTTGGGCCTGGATCCGGGCACGGCCATCACAGGCTACGGCATTGTGGAACCCCGGGGTGACGGTGCGTACCGCGCGGTGGCGTATGGTGCGCTGCGCACCGCCGCGCAGCAACCGTTGCCCCGGCGTTTGTTGTCTTTGTACGATCAACTGCGCCAGGTGGTCGCCGAATATCAGCCCCAGGCCGTGGCCGTGGAAAAACTGTTCGTGCAGCGCAACCTGCGCAGCGCGCTGAGCGTGGGCCAGGCGCGGGGGGTGTTGCTGCTGGTCGCGGCCCAGGAAGGCCTGCCGGTGGCCGAGTACACCCCCACCGAGGTCAAACTCGCGCTCACCGGTTACGGCGCGGCCGACAAACAGCAGATGCAGCGCATGGTGCAGTTGTTGTTGGGCCTGACCGAGCGGCCGCGGCCCGATGATGTGGCCGACGCCCTGGCCGTCGCGCTGTGCCACGGGCAGCACATGGCCTGGACGGCGCACTTTCCCGCGGGAGGGCAGGCGGCATGATCGGCTGGCTTCAGGGCCGGGTGCTGGCGCAAGAGGCCGAGCGGCTGCTGGTGCAGGTGGGTTCCCTGGGCCTGTGGGTCCAGGTCCCCCAGCCCCTGGCGCAGCAAACCCGCCCGGGCGACGAGGTCGCGCTGCACACCCACCTGGTGGTGCGCGCCGACGCCCTCGCGCTGTACGGCTTCGCGGAGGCCGCGGAGCGGGATCTGTTCGTCGCCCTCTTGGGCGTCAACGGTGTGGGCGCGCGGCTGGCCCTGGCCTTGCTGTCCTTCCTCAGCCCCGAGGCCATCCGGCGGGCCGTGGCCCAGGAGCAACCCGCGGTGTTGCAGCGGGTGCCCGGCGTGGGCAAGAAGACCGCGCAGCGCATCGTCCTGGCCTTGCACGACCGCCTGGCCGCGGAGGTTTTGCCCGGCCAGGCCGCCCTCTCCGACCTGGACGCGGAGGTGCTGGACGCACTGGTCGCTTTGGGCTACAGCGTGGTCGAGGCCCAGACCGCCATCCAGCACATCCCGCGGGACGCGCCCGCGGACCTGGAGACCCGCTTGCGCCTGGCGCTGCAATATTTCGCCCGTTGAGGCGGGCTGTGAGGTGCCTTCATGGGTTGGTTGATGAACGAAACGCAAGAGGAGTTCCTGCGCCAAGAGCGGCGGGCGCTGGCCCGCTTGCAAGAGGTGCTGGAAAACATCAAAGCCGACGCGGAAGACCGCCGCGCGCTGGCCGACTCCATCGAGCAACTCAACGACTTCTTCCTGCTCGTGGTGGTCGGCGAGTTCAACGCGGGCAAAAGCGCGCTCATCAACGCGTTGCTGGGCCAATCCTTGCTGCCCGAGGGCGTGACCCCCACCACCGCGCAGGTGCAAATCTTGCGCTACGGCCCTGAATACGAGACCCAGGTCTTGGCGCCGGGTTTGGTGGAAATCACCTTGCCGGCCGAGCGCCTGCGCGAGATGAGCATCGTGGACACCCCCGGCACCAACGCCATCATCCGGGAGCACGAGGTGCTGACCGCGCGCTTCGTGCCGCGGGCCGACCTGGTGCTGTTCGTGACCTCCGCGGATCGGCCTTTCAGCGAGAGCGAGCGCGCGTTCATGGAGGCCATCCGCGGCTGGGGCAAGGCTCTGGTGCTGGTGGTGAACAAGGTGGATTTGCTCGAGCGGGCCGAGGATGTGGACGAGGTGGTGCGCTTCGTCCGGGAGCAGGCCAAAGCGCACCTGGGCCTGGAGCCGCCCGTGTTTCCGGTGAGCGCGAAACTGGCCTTGCGGGCCAAACAGGGCGAGCCCGCCTTGCTGCCCGCGTCGCGCTTCGCCGCGCTGGAGGAGTACATCCACCGCACCTTGGATCAGCGCGAACGCCTGCGCCTCAAGTTCCGCAATCCTTTGGGCGTGGGCCTGCGCCTGGCGCGCAAGTACCGCGAAACCCTGGAGACCCAGCGGGTGGCGCTGGAAGAGGACATGGCCCTGCTGGAGCGCCTGGAGGGCCTGCTGACCGTGTATCAAGACGACATGCGCAAACAATTCGAACTGCGCATGGCCGAAATGGAAAAAATCCTTTTGGACATGGAGGCTCGGGCCCAGCAATATTTCGACGAGACCATCCGCATCGGCCGCCTGCCCGACCTGGTGCGCAAGAAGTATCTGGAGGAAGAATTTCAGGCCCGGGTCATCCAGGACATGCCTCAGCAACTGGAGCAGCGGGTCGAGAGCCTCATTGACTGGCTGGTGAACGCAGAATTGCGTCAGTGGGAGACCCTGCTGGAGCAGGTGGCCCAGCAGCAGGCCCGCCACCAAGAGCGTATGGGCTCCGCGTTGCAGACGCCTTTCTTCGCCCGTCGGGAGCAGTTGCTCACCGAACTTCGGGAGCGGGCGCGGCGGGTGCTGGCCACTTACGACACCCAGGCCGAGGCCCGGCGTTTGGCCGAGGGGACGCGCGCCGCGGTGGCCGCGGCCGCGGGCATCGGTGTGGGCGCAGTTGGCCTGGGCGCCCTGGTCGTGGCCCTGGCCAGCACCGTGGCCATGGATGTCACGGGCATCCTGGCCGCGGGGGTGATGTTCACCCTGGGCCTGCTCATCATCCCCGCCCGGCGGCGGCAGGCTTCGGCCGAGATGCACCGTCGGGTGCAAGACCTGCGCCAGACTTTGAGCCAGGCCCTGCGGCGGCAGTTCGAGCACGAAATCCAGCGCAGCGTGGAGCACTTCCGCGAGGCCCTGGCGCCGTACACCCGTTTCGTGCGGGCCGAGTACGACCGCATCACCCGGGGGCTGCAAGACCTGGAGGCCGTGCAGCAGGAACTGGAGACCCTGAACGCGCGGCTGGAGACCACGGTGTGAGGCCCGTCACGGCATGAGCACCAGATTGCCCCAGGTGGTGGGGTCGTTGTAGATGTGCGGCAGGGGGACATTGGCCACCATGCTCTGTTGGAGCGCCTGGCCGGGCTCGTCGTTGTCGGAGATGCGCAGGGCAAAGCCGTAATACCCGCCCGCCTGGGGCTGGGTGAGCAGCACCTCCCACGGAATGCGGGCCTCGACTTGATAGCCCTGGTCGGTGGCCTGGGCCGCGATGTCGATCAGGGTGGTGCGCGGCCCGCGTTGCGCCTCGGGAAACCACAGGTACGCCTCGGTGCGTTCACCCGGACGCTCGAAGCCCGGCGAGAGCCCTAAGTGCACATCGTCGGCGTTCATGCTCGGCACCTGGAAGTCGCCGAACAGGTCGGCATCGAACACGATTTCCAGCGCATCGCCGCGGTACAGGTTGAACCCGGCCGCGGCCTGGGCATACACATCGTCGGTGACCTGCACGGCCAGGTACAGGGCCGCGGCGTCCCAGCCCACCGCGAAAGTGCCGCTCAGGTCTTGCGGGCCTTCCCAGTGCGCGGCGCCGTACACCACATGCTCCGCGGCGTACCAGGGCTGGGCGGGCCAATCGCCGAACGCGGCGTCGAGGGTGGGCGCGGCGGGAAAGTGGATGGCCCGCACCGTCGGCCCGGCGCGCAACGGCCCGGGCGGGGGCGGCAATGTCGGCGTGGGGCCGGGCGTCGCGGTCGCGGGCCAGGCCGTGAGC
>JAADEN010000090.1 GCA_013153375.1 Chloroflexota bacterium
GTCATCCTGGCGCCCCGCCGCGCGCCCGAAGCCAAGATCGCGCAGTTGCTGATCTACGGCGCTCGGGTGGTGCTGGTGGACGGCACTTACGACGACGCGTTCGACTTGAGCGTCCAGGCCGCGCAGGCCCTGGGCTGGTATTGCCGCAACACGGGCTACAACCCCTTCACCGCGGAGGGCAAGAAGACCGCGGGCTTCGAGATCTGGGAGCAGGTGCTGCGCGCCGATCCCGAGCCCGCGCGCTGGCACATTTTCGTCCCCGTGGGCGACGGCAACATCATCAGCGGCGTTTACAAAGGGCTGTGGGATCTGCAACAGTTGGGCTGGCTGCCCGCCCTGCCCCGGCTGCACGGCGTGCAGGCCGAGGGTTCGGCGGCCATCGCCCGCGCCTGGGCCGCGGGCACGGATGAGATCCGCCCCGTGCAGGCCCACACCCTGGCCGACAGCATCGCGGTGGACCTGCCCCGGGACGGCTATCGGGCCCTGCGCGCGGTGCGCGCCACCCAGGGGCGTTATTGGACCGTCTCCGACGCGGCCATCCTGGAGGCCATGGCCCTGCTGGGGCAGCACGGCGTGTTCGTCGAGCCTGCGGCCGCGGCGGCCTTCGCCGGCCTGCAGGAGGCCCTGAGCCAGGGCTACCTGACCCCGGACGCGCGGGTGCTGGTGCTGCTCACGGGCAGCGGCCTCAAGGATGTCGCCGCGGCCCGCCGCGCGGTCTCCACGCCGCCCGTCGTCCAGGCCGGCGACCTGGACGGCTTGCGCGCCGTCCTGGCCGCGCCCTCGGGAGGGACGACATGAGTTGGCGCATTCATCCCCAAGGACAACCCTTCGCCCTGGGCGGCGCGCTGACCGCCACCCTGCTGGCCGCGCTGGGCTTCAAACGCGCTGCGGGCGGCGCAGCCCTGGCCGGCCTGGCCGCGGCCTACTTCTTCCGCGACCCCGACCGGCGGCCTCCCTGGCCCCGGGCCGCGGTGGTCGCGCCCGCGGACGGCAAAGTGGTGCTGGTGCGCCAGGAGCCCGAGCCCCTCTGGGTCGGCGGGGACGCGTGGCGCATCGCCATCTTCATGAGCCTGACCGATGTGCACATCAACCGCGCGCCGCTGGACGCCCGGGTCGTGCGCATTCGCCATCAGCCCGGCCAATACCTGCCCGCGCACCGCGACGACGCGCTGGCGCGCAACGAGCGCCGTTTCTACTGCCTGGAACGCGACGACGGGGCCCGGGTGCTGCTCGTGCAGGTCGCGGGCCTGCTGGCCCGCCGCACCGTGCCTTTGGTGTCCAGCGGCGAGTTCGTCGCCCGCGGGCAGCGCCTGGGGCTCATCCGCTTTGGGTCACGCGTCGAGGTGTTCTTGCCCACCGCGGCCCAACCTCTGGTCGCGCAGGGCCACCGGGTGCGGGCCGGAGAAACGCCCATCGCCTGGTGGGAGTGAAGCGGAGGAACCCATGCCGACCTCGGAGCCGCGCCCCCTGGAAGGCGCGCTGCTGCCCACCCTGCTCACCACCGGCAACCTGCTGTGCGGCTTCGCCGCGGTCGTGGCCGCGGCCCACAACCGCTTCGGCACCGCCGCGGCCCTGATCTTCTTGGGCATGGCCTTCGACATCCTGGACGGCCAGGTCGCGCGCTGGATCGGCATTGCCACCGACTTCGGCATCGAGTACGACTCCCTGGCCGATGTCATCACCTTCGGCCTGGCGCCCGCGCTGCTCACCGTGCAGTATGCGCTGGACCACTTCGGACGCTGGGGCTGGGTGAGCGGTTTTCTGTTCGTGGTCGGAGCCGCGCTGCGCCTGGCGCGCTTCAACATTCGCGCCACCCGCGCGTCCGACACCCACTTCCAGGGCCTGCCGACCCCCGCGGCCGCGGGCACCCTGGCCGCGTTGGTGCTGCTCTTCGGCCCCAACCAGGCGCCTCCCGAAGCCGGCCGCGTGCTCCTGCTCCTGCTGCCGCCCGGGCTGGCCATGCTGATGGTCAGCACCCTGCCCTACCGGCATGTCAAACACGGACGCCGCGGCGTGGGTCTGCTGACCTGGCTCATCGTGGGCTTCGCGGCCCTGCTGGCCCTGATCGTGGCCGCGCCCCGCTGGGTCTTGCCCCTGCTTTTCGGGGGATATGCCCTTTCGGGCCCGGTCGCGGCTTTGCGCCGCGCCTGGCTGCGACGCCGTCGGCCCTCATCCTGAGCCCGGCCCCGCCCGCAGGCCCCAGGCTCAGGGCGTGACCATGAACTCGTACTGCACCAGCGTGGGCTTGCTCACCGAGCGCACCGTGACCACCACCTCCAGCGTCACCGGCTGCGCGCTGTCCGCGGGGAAGAGCCGCGGGGCCGCGGTCACCGTGTAGCGCCCCGGCTCGTCGGCCACCGCCCGGCCCTGGGCCAGCAAATCCGCGCCCAGCCAGAAGAAGTAGCGCACCTGATCCACCTCGGCCTTGGGGTACGGCTCGCCGTCGCGGGTCTCGACGAACACCGTCCACGCGCCGCCCTCCGCGGCCGACACCCGGGTGGGGCCGTCGATATGCACCTCGGGCCACAGGGGTTCCGACAGCGCGGCCCACTTGTCCACCGGGTCGGGGAAGGTGGGCGCGCACTCCAGCACCAGGTTGTCCTCCACACCGTGGACCTGGGTGAGCATGAAGGGCCCGCTGCCCACCCAGAAATGGCCGTACCGCGCGTACCAGGCCCGGTAGTTGGCCCAGCGGGTCGCGACCTCGTCCGCGCTCAAGTACGGCTCCAGCGCGGGGAAGGGGATGTACCCTTCGGCCGCGGCCTGCTCCAAGTGGCGGGCCAGGATGTCCAGCGCGGGGCCGTCCAGGTAGTTCAGCCACTCCACATCGTTCTGGTCGGCCTGACTGCGGGTGAAGGCCGCGTCGCCCGCGGCCACCGCGCGCACGCCCAGCCCGGCCACATGCCAGGCCGCGGGGCCCAGACGCAGCGTGGGGAACCAGGTCCCTTCCCAGGCCACCAGATTTTCCGCGTCCAGGCTGAGCGCGTCGGTGTAGGTCTCGATGACCAGCGGGTCGGTGGAAACGATGCGCACGCCCTTGAGGGTGCTCAAGAGCCCCTCCACCCGCCCGGCCAGGGCCCGCTCGTAGATGGGGCTGCCCTCTTTGCCGGGCGCGAGGCGCAAAATCATGGTCATCACGAAGTCGGCCACCGACAGGGGCGAACCATCGTGCCAGCGCACGGTCTGGAACAGATCCGCGGGGTATTCCACCACGATGCGGGCCCGCGCGGTCGCGCCCTCGGGGAAGCGTTCGGCCGCGGTCACGAACTGCCCCGTGGCGGGGTCCCAGTCGGCCCACGCGTCGCCCGGCACGGGGATGGGCCCGTCGGCCTGCTCCACCGTGACCCAGTCCAGGGTGTGCTGCAACAGCGTGCCCGGCGCGACGGTGACCGTGGCCGAGGCCACGCGCTGGGGCCGGGCCAGGCCCGTGTACGGATCCAGCAGCACGCCCCAATCCACCGTGCCCCGCAGGGGCATCAGGTCGTAAATCTGCGACGACCCGGCCAGGGGGTTCCACGGGCCGGTCAGCAAATCGGGCTGTGCGATGACCACCGCGTCGGCCCCGGTGTCCGGTTCCACCCGCAGCGTGTACGGCCACAGCCGGGAGCCCGCCACGCCTCCGGCCAGGTCCGCAGCCACCTGCACCTCGGCCCGCATGGGACTGAAGGAGATCTTGTCCACCAGCCAGACCCGCGCCGAATCTTGCAGCGCGTACTCCAGGGCCTTGGCGAACAGTTGCCGCCGCTCGTCGGCCGTGGTGTAGTCGTGGTCGGCCAGGCGATAGGCCACGGCCTCGAATTCTTCCGCAGGTTGATACGCCTGCCACAAGGGATAGGGCCGGGCCCGCGGGGTGTAGTTCAACTCGAAGACATAGCCTTGATCCCGCTCCACGATGGTGCTCAGCCGGCCCGCGGTGTAGAGGTGCCACTTGCCCTCGTGAGGATCGCCGCCCACCAGCGCGAAAGCCTCGCTGGAAGTCTTGTACACCCGCTCCACGGTGAAGCCCACCCGCTCCAGTTGACGGGCCACATAATCGCCGATCTCCTTGCGCTCGTCCTCGGTGCGGATGACGAAGATGAGCACCACAGGCTCGTCGTCGTAATACCAGCGCCCGTCGCGCAACTCCGCGCCCATCTTCTCCATCTCCACCGTGATGACCTGCGCGGCCCGGTCGGGGTCGTAGGCGTACTTGCGCTCCAGGGGGCGAATGAGGTCAATGTAGCGCGCATAGTCGGGGAACGCGCTGAGCAGCGGCGTCCATTTGGGCACGCCCAGACCGCCCAGAATCTCGCCCACGATGTAGTCCCGGTCAATGAGCCAGTTCAGGGCCTCCCGCACCCGAGGCAGGGCAAAGGGGTTGAACCCGCCGCTGCCCTCGAAGATGGGCCCCGCGGGGTTGAGGGTCAACTCCCGATTGGAGCCGTAGAACTGCACATACTTCAGGTTCGGGTCGTTCTGCACCTGGCGGAACAGCGCGGGGTCGGCCAGGCTGTAGGCATAGACATGGTAATCGCTCTGGCGCAGGTGGGCCAGCGCGGCTTTGGCGTTGGGATCCGACACGAAGATCACCTGCTCCACGCCTGCGCCGGGGCAACGACCCGCGGCCTGGGTGGGCGCAGGGCTGGGGCTGGGGGACGCCTCCGGTTGCGGCGCGGCGCGCGTCGCGGTCGCCGCGGGCTCGGACGCGGTG
>JAADEN010000086.1 GCA_013153375.1 Chloroflexota bacterium
TGGCAGGGCAAACTCGGGCCCGCGTTCTGGACCGTGGGCGCGGCTCTGTCCTTCTTGCTGAACATCGTGCTCATCGTCGCGCTGCTGGTGTTGGCCCGGGAACTGTTCGCGCTCAAGGGGCTGGTGCAGCACCAGATGCTGGGCGGGCTGGCGAGCAACTTCCAGAAGATGGACGAGGCCGTCATCCGCACCGAGGTGGTGGTCAACGACACCATCCCCATCGATTTCGACCTGCCCGTGCGCTTCGACCTGCCCGTGAACACCACCACCACGGTGGTGCTCACCGAAGACACTTTCATCCGTGAGGCGCGCGTCCACCTGCGCACCGGCGGGCTGGTCATCACCGACGCGCCCACCGACATCGTGCTGCCCGCGGGCACCGAACTGCCCATTCGCCTGTCCATCGTGGTGCCCGTGGACACGGTCATCCCCGTGCAGGCCGACATCCCCATCACGCTGAAGGTGCCCGTGGCCATCCCCCTGCGGGAGACGGAACTGCACGAGCCCTTCGTGGGCCTGCAAGAGGTGGTGTCGCCCTACCTGAACCTGCTGGAGCGAGCGCCCGACTCGTGGCGCGAGGCGCTGTGCGGGCCGGACGGCCGCGGGCGGCTGTGTTTCCTCGCGCCGTGGTTGAGCGGCGAACGCTGAGTTCAGGGGATCGGCTCCGCGAACGGCCCGCGGCCCGGCGAGACGAATCATGCCTGAGTTACCCGAGGTGGAAGTGATCGCCCGCGCGCTACGGCAAGGTGGCCGTGGCGCGCCAGCCATCCGCGGCGCGCGGGTGCGCGAAGCGCGCGTGCTGTGGCCCCGTACCGTGGCCGAACCCACCCCCGCCGCGTTCCAGAGCCTGTGGCCCGGCCGCACCATCGTGGATGTGGGCCGTCGCGGCAAGTTCCTGCGCCTCTATCTGGACGACGGCTGGCACGCGCTGGTGCACCTGCGCATGAGCGGCGACCTGGTGGTGCAGCCCGCGGGCGTAGCCCTGCCGCGCCACGCCCGGCTGTATCTGGATCTGGACGACGGGCGTCGGCTGGTATTCAACGACCCGCGCAAGTTCGGCCGCTGGTGGCTCACCCGCGACCCTGCCGCGGTGCTGGGCCACCTGGGCCCCGAGCCTCTGGATCCGGCCTTCACGCCCGCGATCCTGGCCCAACGCCTGCGCGGGCGTCGGGCCCGAATCAAAGCCCTGCTGCTCGACCAGCGCGTTCTCGCGGGCGTGGGCAACATCTATGCGGACGAGGCGCTGCACCGGGCCGGGCTGCACCCTCTGCGGCGGGCCGCGTCCCTCACCGCGGCCGAAATCACCGCGCTGTGGCGGGCCCTGCGCGCGGTGCTGCAAGAGGGCATCGCCCGCAACGGCACCAGCATCGACTGGATGTACCAGGGCGGCGCTTATCAACAGCACCTGCGCGTCTACGGACGCCACGGACAGGTTTGTTATACTTGTGGCGAGCGCATTCAAAGGCTACGGGTTGCCCAACGCAGCACCCACTTTTGCCCGCGCTGTCAACCCCGGCCTGCGGAGTGAACCGTGTTGGGTTGGTTTTTGGCGGTCATCTTCTTCTTCGCCCTGGGCCTGGCTTTAGGAGCCGCAGTGGCCTGGTGGTACGCGCGTCAAAATCCCGAGGAAACGCCCGCCGCGCCCGCGGAAGCGCCCCCGCCGCCCCAGGGGCTGTATGTGCGCTGGGATTCCGACGCGGAGCACGACATTCGGGTGCACTTCCAGGGGCGGCATTACAAACGCTCGTGGGATCTCTCCGATCAGGCCCGGTACGAGTTCCAGCGCTATCTGCACCGCCTGATTCGCTGGTTCGATCATCCGGGCGGCGAGGCGACCTCGGAGGCCGGGCTGCGCGACCGCCGCGACTCGGCCTCGGGACGCCTGTCCGCGGCCGCGGTGGTGGGCATGTACGAAGAGATCGACCAGGTGCTGCAAAACCTGCTCCAACAGCGCGGCATCCAGCGCCGCGTGTCGCTGCGCTACGCCGCGGATGTGATGCAATTGTTCATCCATGTGGATGCGGAGCGTTACGAACATGTAGATGACATCCCCGACGCGGAGATTCGCGACCTCATTCGCGAAGCCGCGCGGCTGTGGGAACAACGCCACTAACATCACGCCCAGATACGCCATGTTCACCCCGTGGGATCCGGCCACCCAAACCTTAATCCTTACCGGCCTGCTGGTCGTGCTGCTGCTCAGCGGCCGCGTGCGCGCGGAAGTGGTGGGCCTGCTCACCCTGGTCGCGGTGGTCGGCCTGGGCTTACTCAGCCCGGGGGACGCGCTCTCGGGCTTTGCCTCGCCCGCGGTGGTCGCGCTCATCTTCATCTTCATCCTGGCCCACGGCCTGGAAGCCTCGGGCGTGGCCGACGCGCTGGCCGCGCGGCTGGAAAGTTACACCGGCGCGAGCGAAAGCCGGGCCCTGGTCGTGGTCATGGCCGCGACCGCGCTGCTCTCGCTGTTCATGAACACCGCGGCCGCGGCCGCGGTGGTGCTGCCTTCCGCGCTGGAACTGGCCCGCCGGCAGAATTTCTCGCCCGCGCGGCTGTTGCTCCCCCTGGCCTACGCGGCGCTGCTGGGCGGCATGGCCACCCTGCTGACCACGGCCAACCTGGTGGTCAGCGCGACCCTGGAAAGCCACGGCTACCGACCCTTTGGCGTGCTGGACTTCCTGCCCATCGGCATCCCCGCGACGCTGGTGGGCATGGCCTACATGGTGGTGTGGGGCCGGCGTCTGCTGCCCCAGGGCCCGGCCCCCGCGGAGCGGATCCCCCACCAAAAGGCCCTGGCCGAGATGTTGCGGGCCTATGACCTGCAGCGCGGGGTGCATGTGCTGCGGGTGGGCGAACGCTCGCCCCTGGTCGGGCGGCCGCCCAGCCGGCCCCACCTGGCGCGTGAGTTGGGGCTCACGCCCGTGGGCGTCAAGCGGCTGGGCGAATGGCGCTTCATGCCCGACCTGACCGCCCGAGACCTGCCGCTGCAGCCCGGCGATGTGCTGGTGGTCATCGGCGAGGAGGATCCCGAGCGTTGGGCCGAGTACGACCTGCACCCCACCACGGACCCCGATGTGTGGCCCGCGCTGCAGCACCAGGACGGCCTGGCCGAAGTGGCCCTGCACCCGCGCGGGCAAGCCGCGGGGCAAACGCCCCAATCGCTGCGCCTGCGCGAGAAGTACGGCGCGCTGGTGCTGGCCGTGTGGCGGGACGGGCGGGCCATCCATCACGGTTTGCACCGCCTGCCCTTGCGCCTGGGCGATGTGCTGTTGCTGTTGGGCCCGCCCGCGCGGCTGGCCCTGCTGGAGCACGACCCGGACTTGCTGCTTCTGCGCCGCCCGCGCGCCCGGCGGCCGCGGGCCGCGTGGCATCCCTGGGCCGCGGCCGGGGCCATGCTGCTGGCCCTGGGCCTGACCGCGGCGCAGGTCTTTCCGCTACCCATCGCGGCCATCGTGGGCGCGGCCGTGGTCCTCGGCCTGGGCATCGTCCAGCCCGACGAAGCCTATCGCGCGGTGCCCTGGCGCGCCATCTTCCTCATCGCGGGCGTGTTCCCCCTGAGTTTGGCCCTCACCCGCACGGGCGCGGCCGCGCGGCTGGTGCAGGCCGTGTTCGCGCCCATCCAGCACGCGCCGCCGCGGGTCTTCGGCGCGCTCATGCTGCTCTTGTCCGCGGCGCTGGCCCAAATCATGAGCGGACAGGTGGCCGCGCTGGTGCTCGCGCCCCTGGCCATCTCCCTGGCCGAGGCCCGGGGGCTCAGCGTGCACGGCCTGAGCATGGCCGTGGCCGTCGGCGCGTCCATGGCCTTCGTGTTGCCCACCGGCCACGCGGTCAACCTGCTGGTCATGGGGCCGGGCGGCTATCGCCCGCGGGACTACTTCCGCGTGGGCCTGCCGCTGTTGCTCTTGCTCGTGCCCGTGGTCACCCTGCTGCTGCCGGGGTTGTGACCAGCGCCCAAGGGGCAGGGGGACGCTCTCCGAGAGGGCCGGCCGCGCCTACCGGCGCATGAGCACCACCGCGTGGTCGTCCCGATAGACCTCGGCCCAGCCGAAGCGCGGCAGCACGGTCACGATGGGCATCTCGGGCTCCAGGAGCACCGTGTCCACCTCCCAGCGGTCCAGCACCGCGGCCCAACCCGGCCTGGCCTGCACCACGGTCAGGTATTGGCTCAAAATCTCGTCGCCGTACAAATCCGTGCGCCCGTCCACGAAGACCCGTTGCTCGGGCCAGTGCCAGAGGATGTACCCGCCCCAGTTGTAGTCGTTGAACAGCCGGGCCTGGGGCCGCACCTGGCGGATGTAGGCCAGCGCGGTTTGGGGATACATGGCCGCGAAGTGGGCCGCGGCCTGCCCCGTGGCGTAGGGCCACCAGGCCTTGAGCCCGCCCAGGCCGAACAGCACGGCCACCAAGAGAGCGTTGAGCAGGGGCCGCGGCCGGGATGCGCGTCTCGGCCGCGTCTTCCGCAGCCGCACCCCCACCTTTTCAATGGCTATACGCATTGGGGCCCAGGCTCGCGCGGCCGGAGCCACCCACACCACAGGGGCCACCAGCGCAAACAGGGCCACATGCCGCACCGCGCTCCAGGCCAACGCGCCAAAGCCCAGCCACAACAGGAGGT
>JAADEN010000079.1 GCA_013153375.1 Chloroflexota bacterium
CAGGATGTGGCCCAGAGCCGCATTTTGCCCGTGTACCCGCTGACCGAGGGCATCACCCAACGCTGGCTGCGCAATCTGATGGCCCAGGTGGTGCCCCAGTGGGCCCCGCGGCTGCCCGACCCCGTGCCTCCGTGGGTGCGGCAGCAGGCCGACCTGGCCGAGTTGGGCTGGGCCCTGACCCAGATGCACCTGCCCGAATCCGAGGACGCGCTGCATCAGGCCCGCCAGCGGCTGGCCTTCGACGAGGTGTTCTTCCTGCAGTTGGGCCTGCTGCGCCTGCGCCAGCAGGTCAAAGCCGCGGCCGCGCGCACCTTCCCCGTGGACGACGCGTGGCTGGAGCGCATGCTGGCCCGGCTGCCCTTCCGCCTGACGGGCGCGCAGCAGCGCGCGCTGGAGGCCCTGCGCGCGGACCTGACCTCGGGCCGGCCCATGAACCGCCTGCTGCAAGGCGATGTGGGCTCGGGCAAGACGGTGGTGGCCGCGCTGGCCATGGCCATGGTGACCCACCACGCCGCGCAGGCCGCGCTCATGGCGCCCACGGGCATCCTGGCCGAGCAGCACTACCGCAGTTTGCAGCGCCTGCTGGCCGAAGGGGACGACGCTCCGCTGCGGCCGGAGCACATCCGCCTGCTAACCGGCGCCACGCCCCAGGCCGAGCGGCGGGAGTTGCTGGCCGCGCTGGCCGCGGGCGAGGTCAAGATTCTGGTCGGCACCCACGCGCTCATCGAGGATCCGGTGCAGTTCCACGACCTGCAGATGGTGGTCATCGACGAGCAGCACCGCTTCGGCGTGCGGCAGCGGGCCGCGCTGCGGGCCAAGGGCGATACGCCCCATGTGCTGGTGATGACCGCCACGCCCATCCCCCGCTCCCTGGCCCTGACCCTGTACGGCGACCTGGACCTGACCGTGCTGGACGAGATGCCCCCCGGTCGGCAGCCCGTCCAGACCTACATCCTGTACCCCAAAGAGCGTGAACGGGCCTACGCGTTCATCCGCAAGGAAGTGGCGCGCGGCCATCAGGCGTTCATCCTCTACCCCCTCATCGAGCCCAGCGACAGCGATACGCTGCGCCACACCCCCGCGGTGCTGGAGGCGTACGAACGCCTGCAGAAGGATGTCTTCCCCGACCTGAAGGTGGGCCTGCTGCACGGCCAGATGAAGCCCGACGAGAAGGACGCAGTCATGCGCCGCTTTCGGGAGGGCGAATATCACATCCTGGCCGCGACGCCCGTCATCGAGGTGGGCGTGGACATCCCCAACGCGACGGTGATGGTCATCGAGGGCGCCAACCGCTTCGGCCTGGCCCAGTTGCACCAGTTGCGCGGCCGGGTGGGCCGGGGCGGACAGCCAGCCTATTGCATCCTCATCCCCGAGACCGAGCGCGCGGCCGAGGAGAACGAGCGCCTGCAGGCCCTGGTGAGCATCCACGACGGCTTCAAACTGGCCGAGTTGGACCTGCGCCAGCGGGGGCCGGGCGAGTTCCTGGGCACGCGGCAGTCGGGCTACGAGGCCGCCACCCTGCGCCTGGCCACCCTGTTGGACATCCCGCTCATCGAAAAGGCCCGCGCGCTGGCCCAGGAGGTGCTGACGCGCGACCCGGACCTGGCCGCGGACGAACACGCGGCCCTGGCCCGCGCCCTGGACGCCGCGCTGCGCGACCGGGCGGAAGTGTCGTAACGGCCGGTAGCCGGTAGCCGTCGGCCGGTGGTGAGGGGAGGCGTGAGGCGATGAAGCAACCTGTGCGTTCGTATCGGGACTTGGTGGTTTGGCAACGGGCTATGGATTTCGTGGAGCAAATTTACGCTTTGACCACGGATTTTCCGCGGCAGGAGCGTTTCAACCTGACGGATCAGTTGCGCCGCGCGGCCGTGTCCATCCCCGCCAACATCGCGGAGGGGCATGGACAGAGCCCGGCCGTCTTCGCCCGCCACCTCAACATCGCGTTGGGGTCGGCGGCCGAGTTGGACACCCTCTTGGAGTTGGCCCGGCGTTTGGCCCTGTTCTCGCCTCAACAATGGGAGGCGCTGGCGCAAGAATTGGTTACAATTCGTAAGATGCTTTTTGGTTTACGCCGTTCGCTGCAATCCCCATCCTGACGGCTGACGGCCTGGGGCTGTCGGTCGGCCACGGGAGCAAGTGGGTTAACCGATGTTCTGCATTCGCAATCGTCCCCATCCTAACGGCTAACGGCCACCGGCTGTCGGCTGAGTACAGGAGCCCCCATGTCCTACATCAAAGCCGTCTTCCCCGGGAGTTTCGACCCCATCCACTACGGGCACATCGACATCGCGGAGCGGGCCGCGCGGCTGTTCGACGAGGTGGTGGTCGCGGTGTACGACCGGCCGCTCAAGCAGTTGGTCTTCAGCCCCGAGGAGCGCCTGGCGCTGGTGCGACAAAGTTTCGCCGACCACGACAAAATCACCGTCACCGGCTACCGGGGCCTCACGGTGGAATTCTGCCGCCAGATCGGAGCCCAGGTCATCATCCGCGGGCTGCGGGTGTTCTCCGACTTCGAGCGCGAGTTCCGCATGGCCCTGGCCAACCACCGCCTGGCCCCCGAGATCGAAGTGGTGGCCCTGATCACCGACGAGAAGTACACCTTCCTCTCGTCCACCACGGTGCGGGAGATCGCGTCCCTGGGCGGCGATGTGAGCAGCATGGTGCCGCCCCATGTCGCGGCCGCGCTGCGCCGCCGCTTCTCAGGGGATGATGAGACATGGTATAATCATTATCTACCCGCATCGCTGCGAGGCGATTGAATCGCGTGCCGCCCCAGGAGGGGTGAATCATGGACATCTTGGAACTGGTAGATCGCCTGGAAGAGTTGGTCAACGATAGCCCCCAAATCCCGTCCTATGTGCCGTTTTTCCACGGCGTGGTGCTGGACGAGGACAAGGTGTGGGACTTGATCGATCAGATGCGCATCGCGGTGCCCGAGGAGGTGCGCAAAGCGCGCAAGATCCTGGCCCAGAAAGAGCGCATCATTGCCCAGGCGCAAGAGCAAGCCCGCCGCGTGCTGCAAGAGGCCGAAGAGGAAAAGGCCCGCCGGGTGGCCGAGCACGAGATCGTGCAAGAGGCCGAGCGCCGGGCCGCGGAAATTCTGGCCGAGGCCGAAGCCGAGGCCGAACGAATGCGCGCCGAAGCCGCCGCGTACGCGCGCGAACTCCTCACCAACCTGGAGCGCCATCTGGCGCGCGCCCTGCGCGAGGTCCAGGCCGGCGCGCGCGTGTTGGAGCACAGCGTGGTGGTTCCCACAGAGCCCCCCGCCGAAACCGAATAGTCCCCCCTCCTCGGCAGCATAGTATAATCCCCTACCCGCGCGGAGCCCCGACGCGCTCCGCGGCTGCGTTTTGCGTTTCGGGCCAAGGCGCGTCGCCGCGCCGAGGGCCGCCATATCATCTCAGGAGCATGCCCATGCGACGGATCCTTTTGCCCTCTCGGCCCACGCTTCGCATCGCGCTCGCGAGCCTGTGGGCCGCGTTGTTGGCCCTGACCCTGGCCGCGTGCGGAGGTCAGGCCGCGAGTCAGGCCGAACTGGAAACCGCGGTGCGCGAGGCGGTGTACACCGCGGTCGCGGAGGCCGTGGCCACCAACATGCCCGCGGCCGCGCCGACCCAGTCCGCCCAAAAGCCGCCCTCCCGCCCCGCGGCCACCGCGACGCCCGCGGCGCAAAAAGACGCCGACGCCGAAGGTCCGCAACGGGTCGAGGTCTCGGCCGACGACGACCCCTCCTGGGGCCCTGAGGACGCGCCCATCACCATCATCGAGTTCTCCGACTTCCAGTGCCCCTTCTGCGCCCGCTTCCGCAAGCAAACCTACGATCGCCTCAAGGAAGAGTACGGCGACAAGATCCGCTTCGTCTATCGGGACTTCCCCCTGGTGCAAATTCACCCCGAGGCCGTGCCCGCGGCCCTGGCCGCCAACTGCGCGGGCGAGCAGGGCAAGTATTGGGAGTACCACGATCTGCTCTTCCTGGGCGACCGGCCGCTGAACCGCGACACCTACATCGCCTACGCGGAGCAACTGGGGCTGGATGTGGACGAGTTCAGCCGCTGTCTGGACGAAGAGCGCTACCTGGACGAGATCCAAAAGGACTTCGACGACGGCGTGGCGGCCGGAGTGCGCGGCACGCCCACCTTCTTCGTCAACGGTATCCCGCTGGTGGGCGCGCAGCCCTTCGAGAACTTCAAAGCCATCATTGACCAGGAACTGGAACGCCTGGGGCAGAAGTAAGGATGACAGGGGCGGCCGTGGGGTCGCCCCGTTTCACGCTGCGCCCGCGCCAGCCGAGGAAGTCGGCCCATGAACCGTCGTGCTCGCCAAACCTTCCTGCGCGATGTGCGCCTCGCGGCCCGCTTCGGCGACCCCGAGGCCCTGGACGCGGCCCTGGAGGGCCTGCGGGCCGAGCCCGCGATCGCGGCCAATCGGGAGGTGCCGCCCGACCTGCTCACGCGGCTGCTGCTGCCCGCGGGCCAGGCTCTGGCCGCGGCCACCGTCCCGGCCGGGTATCTGGACAGCCTGGCCGCATCGCCCTACGCCGCGTATCGGGCCCTGGCCGCGGCCGCGTGGGGAGAACGCTTCGCGCGCGGCCAGGAT
>JAADEN010000203.1 GCA_013153375.1 Chloroflexota bacterium
GGGCATTATACCCGCGGCCCGGCCGCCACGCCGCGTTTCGCGCGCCGCGGTCAGGCGAACCGCGCGGCAACGCGGCAAAGCCTGGCCCGGGGCCCGGGCCGCGTGGTACACTGAACCCGCGCGCCGCGGCGCGCGCCGGCCGTTCGCGGAGCCTTTCCCCCAAACCCAAGACGCCATGACCGAACCCGTGCTCACGCCCTCCCAGTTTCCGTGGCCCGGGCCGCCCGAGCAGGCCCGCCCGCCCCAACCGCCGCCCGGCACCCGCATCGTGGTGGGCATGAGCGGCGGCGTGGACAGTTCCGTGGCCGCGGCGCACCTGGTGCGCCAGGGCTACGAGGTGGTGGGCGTGATGCTGCGCCTGTGGTCCGAGCCCGGCCGGGAGGCCGAGAACCGCTGCTGCACCCTGGAGGCCGAGGACCTGGCCCGCCACATCGCCCGGCGGCTGGGCATCCCCTTCCAGGTGCTGGATGTGCGGGCCCGCTTCTATCGCACCGTGGTGGAGGATTTCTTCCGGGGTTATCTGAGCGGCCAGACGCCCAACCCGTGCCTGACCTGCAACCGGCTCATCCGCTGGGGCGCGCTGCTGGAGTACGCGCGGCAGGAGTTGGGCGCGGCCTATCTGGCCACGGGCCACTACGCGCGGCTGCGGGTCTGGCCCGCGGGCACTGTAGGCCTGCGGCGGGGCGTGGACCACGCCAAGGACCAGTCGTATGTGCTGGCCGTGCTCTCCCAGGCCCAACTGCGGCACACGCTGCTGCCCGTGGGCGAGTGGACCAAGGACCAGGTGCGGGCCCTGGCCCGGGAATGGGGCCTGCCCGTGGCCTCCCGGCCCGACAGTCAGGACCTGTGCTTTTTGGCCGGCGACGACTACCGGGACTTCCTGCGCCGCCATCGGCCCGCGGCCGAGCGCCCGGGGCCCATCCTCACGGTGGACGGCCGGCCGGTGGGCACCCATCGGGGCCTGGCGTTCTACACCATCGGCCAGCGCCGGGGCCTGGGCATCGCCGCGGGGCAGCCCCTGTATGTGGTGGACAAGGACCCGGCCCGCAACGCGCTCATCGTAGGGCCCCGGGCCGCGCTGGGGCGACGGGTCTTCTGGGCTGGGGGGACGAATTGGATCTGGGGGGCCGTGGCGCGTCCGTTTCGGGCGCAGGTCAAAATCCGCTACCGGGCCGCGCTGGCCCCGGCCACGGTGCACCCCGAAGACCAGGGCCGCACGCTGCGGGTGGTGCTCGACGAGCCGCTGCGGGACATCACCCCCGGCCAGGCCGTGGTGGCCTATGTGGACGACTGGGTCGTGGCCGCGGGCACCATCACCCGGGTGGCGCGGGAGGATTAGCGTCCGCCCGGCCCGCGCGGAGCCCGTCCCCCACCCACACCAACAGCCCTTTGAGGTAGCGGGCTTCGGGGTAGGCCAGGGGGATAGGATGGTCGGGGCCCTGGCCCAGGTCGGCCAGGATGTGCCCGCTGCGGCCCGCGTCCAGCGCCGCGTCGGCCACGATCTTCTGGAACAAATCCCGCTCCAGCGCGCCCGAGCACGAGAAGGTGAACAGCACCCCGCCGGGGGCCAGCAGCAGGAAGGCCAGGCGGTTGATGTCCTTGTAGCCGCGGGCGGCCTTGGGCACCTGCGCGGCCCGGGACGCGAACTTGGGCGGGTCGAGGACGATGAGGTCGAAGGTGCGGCCCTGCTGCACGAACGCGCGCAGGACCTGGAACGCGTTGCCTTCCAGGGGCGTGAAGCGGTCCGCAGGCAGGGCGTTGAGGCGCACATGCGCGGCGGCCAGGGCCAGCGCGTCGGCCGACGCGTCCAGCGCGGTGACCTGGGCCGCGCCTCCGGCCAGCGCGTTCACGCTGAAACCGCCCGTGTAGGCGAACACATCCAGCACCCGCCGGTCCCGGGCCCAGGCCCGCACCAGGGCCCGGTTGGGGCGCTGGTCCAGGTAGAAGCCCGTCTTGTGGCCGTGCTGCACATCCACGGTGAAGGTCAGCCCGCCCTCGCGGATGGGCACCCGCTCCGGGGGCGGCGGCGTGCCCAGCAGGGGCCCGCGGCGGGGCGGCAGGCCCTCCAGACGCCGCGCCTCGCCCTCGGAGCGTTCGTAGTAGTGGGCCGCGGGCACCAGATCCCGCAGCGCGTCCAGGATGGTGCCCCGCCAGAACTCCGCGCCCGCGCTGAGGAACTGGACCACCACGGTGTCGCCGTAGCGGTCGGCGATGAAACCGGGCAGGCCGTCGGCCTCGGCGAAGACCAGGCGGCGCCCCGTGTCGTCGGGGGGCAGCGCCGCGGCGCGCAGGGCCAGCGCGTTCTGCAGGCGCTGGCGGAACCAGGCCGGGCCGATCACCTCGTCCTGGCGGAAGGTCCACACCCGGGCCCGAATTTGCGATTGGGGGCTGTACGCGGCCTGGGCCAGAAAACGGCCCTGCGCGTCCACCACGGTCACGGTCTCGCCCGGGCCGGGATGGCCCTGGACGCGCGCCACCGCGCCCGAGAAAATCCACGGGTGGCGGCGCAGCAGAGCCTTTTCGCGGCCGGGTTTGAGGACCAGGGTGGGCATGGGAGAGTGGGGAGTGGGAAGTGGAGAGTGGGGAGCAGTCAGGTGGTTTTACGAGGCTTCCGGGCGCGGCGGAATCTGCGGCCCGGGAACCAGATAATCGGCGATGCGCAGTTCGTCGTTGATGCCGCTGCGTTCGGGGTCCCAAATCAACATGGTGCGATCCCGGCTGATGGTGAAACGCCCGCGGGCCTCGGCCGCGGCCTGATGCACCGTCGGAACCCACGCCAAAGGGATGGACAGAATGCGGCCATCCATCAGCCGCACATGAATGTAGGCTTCGTCCACCCAGGCCTCCTGGATGCGGGCATCCGATGGATAGGTGTATTCGGCGATGGGGGCCTGGATGGCGTAGCGCCGGACCTGAGCCTTGCGGGTCTTTTTAGGAACCTCGGCCTTTGTAGGCATACCACTGCTCCAACAAATATTCTCGGTGCTCTTCAATTATACGCAATGCCTGGCGCAATTCGTGCGGTCGCAAAGAGCGCCCCGGGCGAGCCACCTCGACTTGCGGTTCCAACCATATCTTTGCGTCGTTGAAGTCGTCTTGCGAGCCTTTCCCGACATGCACGCTGGCGCGGTGCTCGTGCCGCGCGTCATAACTGTGGAACCAGAAGATGAGGGCACCGGCCCGGAGCACCTTGGGGGTCATCTCCCGCGTCCTGGCGAACAGCCTCACTTCTTCAACGGCAAACCCACTTCCTTGGCCGCTTCGACGAACACATCCATGGCCCGCTCGATGTCCTCGGGCTCGTGGCCCGCGGTCACCGTGGCCCGCAGTCGGGCCAGGCCCACGGGCACCGCGGGCGAGATCACGGGCAGCACGAAGATGCCCCGCTTGTGCGACTCGCGGGTCATCTTGAACGCGGTCTCGTCGTCGTGGCACAGCACGGGCACGATGGCCGTCTGGGTGTAGAGGGTGTCGAAGCCCCGCTCCTGCAGGCCCGAGATGAACTGCTGGGTGTTGGCCCGCAGTTTCTCCACCCGCCAGGGCTCGTCCATGATGACCCGGAAAGCCTCGGCCGCGGCCGCGGCCTGCGCGGGGGGCAGCGCGGCCGAGAAGATGTACGACCGGGTCGCGTGGCGCAGGTAGTTGATCAAATCGCGGCTGCCGGCCACATACCCGCCCACCGAGGGGATGGTCTTGCTCAGGGTGCCCATCTTGATGTCGATGACATCCTTGAGGCCGAAGTGCTCCTCGATGCCGCGGCCCGTCTCGCCCAGCACGCCCACCGAATGGGCCTCGTCGATCATCAACCAGGCCTTGTACTTGCGGGCCAACTCGGCCAGGCGGGGCAGGTCGATGATGTCGCCGTCCATGCTGAACACCGCGTCCGCGACGATGAGTTTGGTCGCCTCCGCGGGCACCGAGGCCAGGCGCTTCTCCAGCGCGTCCATGTCGTTGTGCCGGAAGCGAATGAAGCGCGCGCCCGACATGAGCGCGCCGTCCACGATGCTGGCGTGATTGAGTTTGTCGGAGAACACATAATCGCCCCGCCCCACCAGCGCGGCGATGACGCTCAGGTTGGTCACATAGCCCGACGAGAACACAATGGCCGCTTCCGTGCCTTTGAACTCGGCGATGGTCTCCTCCAACTCCTGATGCACGGGCAGCGAGCCGGCCAGGGTGCGCACGCCGTGGGTGCCGGTGCCGTACTTGTCAATGGCGGCCTTGGCCGCGGCGTTGATACGGGGGTGGCCGATGAGGCCCAGGTAACTGTACGACGCGAACATGAGCATTTCGCGGCCGTTCACCAGCACCCGCGCGCCGCCTTTCAGTTCCTGCACGGGAATGTTATAGTAGTACAAATCTTGCGAGGCCAATTGCTCGTAGCGTTCGCGCATGGCCTGAATGCGCTGGGCAATGCGATCTTGGGCTGTCTTCGGGTTCATGAAACCCCTCCAGGTGCCGGGCGAATCAGAGAGGGCCTATCGGTGCTTCAAGTTTAGCCCAGAGGACGCGGCCTGTCAAACGGGCGTGTTGTTTGTCTGCTCGCCAAAATCCCAATCTACGGCGGGCGACCGGCCGGTC
>JAADEN010000018.1 GCA_013153375.1 Chloroflexota bacterium
CGGTGGCGCTGGAGAAGGGGTCGCGGTTTGCGATTCGGGAAGGTGGTTTGACCGTGGGTGCGGGCACCATCACCGAGATCCTGGACTGATTCGGAAAGCATCGGGCGGGGGTCGTGCCACGGCCCCCGCCCCATCCTGCTGCAGAGGGAAGCACTATGGTCAGGCAACGCATTCGCATTCGGCTCAAGGCCTACGATCACCGCATCTTGGACCAATCGGCCAAGCGCATCGTGGAAGCCGCGGAGCGGGCCGGGGCTCGGGTGGTCGGTCCGGTGCCCTTGCCCACCAAGAAGGAGCGCTACACCGTGCGGCGTTCGCCCTTCATCGACAAGGACTCCCACGAGCACTTCGAGATTCGTACCCACAAGCGGCTCATTGACATTTTGGACCCGGACAGCAAGACCATCGACATGCTGATGCGCTTGAACCTGCCCGCGGGCGTGGACATCGAGATCAAGTTGTAGGCCCGCGCGTGCGGATGGGCTTTGGCACCTTGGACAGGGAACACGCCGCGAACCCGCTGCGCGTCCCGAGCGTGAAGCGGGGTCAGGGTGGACACGCGCCCGCCTCGGGGCTCGGGCCCACGGGCGCGGAAAATCGGGCGTGAAAAACGCGCTCGGCCCTTGCTTTGTGGGCCGGGTAGTGGTATAAATGCCTTTCGCTTGATAGGCACGCTCTTGAACATTGGACAATGGCGCGCGTGACCTGGGGCGGCACCTGGCGGTAGCCGGGCCGGCCTGTACGGACGCACACCACCGAAGCGAAGAGGCTCCCGCGGGCCCCAAGGACGCGGCGAGGCTCTTTTGTTGCGCAGGTGGGCGGCCCGCTGCCCCGGCCCGGGGTAAGGCCGTTCTTTTTTGCCAGGAGAGTGGCAATGAAAGGGCTCATCGGTAAGAAAGTCGGCATGACGCAAATTTTCGACGAGAATGGCGCGGCCATCCCCGTGACCGTGATTCAGGCCGGGCCGTGCTATGTGACGCAGATTCGCACGCCCGAGAAGGATGGCTACGCCGCGGTGCAGTTGGGCTACGAGGAAATCAAGCCCAAGCGCCTGACCGGCGGGCAGCGCGGGCACCTCAAGCGCCACGACCTGCCGCCGTTGCGCTACCTGCGCGAGTTCCGCGTCGACGAAGTGGATGTGAACGAGGGCGATGTGGTGACCGTGGCCGTGTTCGAGGTCGGCGACAAAGTGGATGTCACCGGCACCAGCAAGGGCCGGGGCTTCGCGGGCGCGGTCAAGCGCCACGGCTTCGCGGGCGGGCCCAAGACCCACGGCCAATCGGACCGCTGGCGGGCCACGGGCTCCCGGGGCGCGGCGACCTACCCCGGCAAGACCTGGAAGGGCTCGCGCGCGCCGGGCCGCATGGGCAACCGCCGGGTCACGGTGCAGGGCCTGACTGTGATGTGGGTGGATCCCGAGCGCAACCTGATCGCGGTCAAGGGCGCGGTGCCCGGCCCGCGCAACGGGTTGGTCCTGCTGCGGGCCTCCAAGAAGAAGTAACGCCCGCGCTGCCGGGTGTGTACCCTGACCTGGTTGAGGGAGAAGCAAGATGAAGGTGGCCGTTTACGACATGCAGGGTGAAGTCGTGGGCGAGGTGGAACTGCCGGCCGAGATTTTCGAGGCGCCCATCCGCCCCGATTTGATGCATCAGGCGTATGTGCGCCAGTTGGCCAACGCGCGGCGGGGCACCCACAGCGCGCGCACCCGCGGCGAGGTGAGCGGCGGCGGGCGCAAGCCCTGGCGTCAAAAGGGCACGGGCCGGGCCCGGCAGGGTTCCATCCGCGCGCCCCAGTGGGTGGGCGGCGGCGTGGTGCACGGCCCCAAGCCCCGCAGTTACGAGCAGAAGATGCCGCGCAAGATGCGCCGGGCCGCGCTGCGCTCCGCGCTCTCGCTCAAGGCCCAGGAGAACGCCATCGTGGTGGTGGACGACCTGCGCCTGCCCGAGGCCAAGACCCGCCACATGGCCGCGGCCCTGGATCGCCTGACGGGCGAGACCGATACCGTGTTGGTGCTGCTGCCCGAAAGCCCCCAGGGCAACGAGCAATACCAGGGCGTGTACCTGGCCACCCGCAACCTGCCCTACGCCAAGACTCTGGTGGCCTCGTACCTCAACATCCGCGACCTGCTGGGCTACGACAAGATCGTCATGCCCAAGGCCGCCCTGGATGCCATCGCCGCGTTCTTGGGGTAAGGAGGGTTTCTCATGGCCGAGTTGAACATTTACGAAGTGATCCGGCGTCCCATCTTCTCGGAGAAGTCGTTTTGGATGGCCAAGAAGCGCCGCCAATACACCTTCGAGGTGGCCGAGAACGCGACCAAGCCGATGATCAAGCAGGCCGTCGAGGCCATCTTCGATGTGGAAGTGGAAAAGGTGCGGGTGCTGAAGATGCCGGCCAAGCGCACCGTGCGCTGGCGCAACCGCCGGACCGTGGTGCGCAAGCCCGGCTACAAGAAAGCGGTGGTCACCCTCAAGGAAGGGCACTCCATTGACCTCTACGAAGGGGTGAGTTGACATGGGCATCAAAAAGTACAAGCCGGTGACGCCCTCGTTGCGGCATCGCACCGGGTACACTTTTGAAGAGATCACCAAGACCGAGCCCGAGCGCAGCCTGATCGAGCCCCTGAAGAAGCATTCGGGGCGCAACAATCAGGGGCGCATCACCGTGCGCCACCGGGGCGGCGGCAACAAGCGCTACTACCGCATCATCGACTTCAAGCGCGACAAGCGCGGCATCCCCGCGACGGTGGTGGCCATCGAGTACGATCCCAACCGCAGCGCGCGCATCGCGCTGCTGCAGTACGCGGACGGCGAGAAGCGCTACATCATCGCGCCCGTGGGCCTGATGGTGGGCGACACGGTCATGGCCGGGCCCGACGCGGAGATCCGCCCCGGCAACGCGCTGCCCATCGAGAACATCCCCCTGGGCATCATGATCCACAACATCGAACTGTACCCCGGGCGGGGCGGGCAGTTGGTGCGGGCCGCGGGCACCTCCGCGCAGTTGCTGGCCAAAGAGGGCGAGTACGCGCATGTGCGCCTGCCCTCGGGCGAGGTGCGGCTCATCCGCCGGGAGTGCTACGCGACCATCGGCCAGGTGGGCAATGTGGAGCACGGCAACATCAAGATCGGCAAGGCCGGGCGCAAGCGCCACATGGGCTGGCGGCCCACGGTGCGCGGTTCGGCCATGAGCCCGCGGGACCATCCGCACGGCGGTGGCGAGGGGCGGCAGCCCATCGGCTTGCCTTCGCCCAAGTCGCCGTGGGGTTGGAAGACCCTGGGCAAGAAGACCCGCAAGAACAAGAAGACGGACAAGTTCATCGTCCGCCGACGCCAGAAGAAGAACAAGCGGAAGTAACCGGTTGGGGCCGGGGCGCGAGTTTTCGGCGCAGCCCGGTTGGGACCCACGGTTAGGAGGTACGGCATGGGCCGTTCGTTGAAAAAAGGGCCGTATGTAGACCCGAAACTGCTGAAGAAGATCGAAGAGATGAACGCCCGCGGCGAGAAGCGGGTCATCAAGACCTGGAGCCGCGACAGCACCATCTTCCCCCAGATGGTGGGGCACACCATCGCGGTGCACGATGGACGGCGGCATGTGCCCATCTACATCACCGAGAACATGGTGGGGCACAAGTTGGGCGAGTTCGCGCCCACCCGCACCTTCCGCGGGCACATCGTCGAAAAGAAGAAAAAGAAGCGATAGTGAGGTTGAGCCATGTTGGATGTTCGGGCATCGGCGCGCTACATTCCCATCGCCCCGCGCAAAGTGCGGCGGGTGGTGAACCTGGTGCGCGGCAAAAATGTGAACGAGGCCCTGGCCTTGCTGGATCTTCTGCCGCATCGGGCCGCGCGGACGGTGCGCAAGGTCGTCGCCTCCGCGGTGGCCAATGCGGAGGAGAACTTCGGCCTGCACCGGGACGATTTGTACATCCATCGCATCTTCGTGGACGAAGGGCCGCGCTGGAAGCGCTATCGGTTCGCCGCCCGCGGACGGGTGAAGCCCTATCGGCATCGCCTGTCCCACATCACCGTGATTTTGCGGGAGCGCGAGTTGGACTAAGCCCTGTCGGGCCGGCGGCCCGCGGTGGCCCAACGACTTGAGGAGAGCCTTATGGGACGCAAAGTTCATCCCATCGGATTTCGCTTAGGCATCACCAAGCCCTGGCAGACCCGCTGGTTTGCCCGGGACAAGCAAACCTATGTCGAACAACTGCACCAGGATCGCGAGGTGCGGGCGTTGATCCGCAAACTGGCCCCTCGGGCCGGCATCTCGCGCATCGAGATCGAGCGCTTCCCCACCCGGCTCAAGGTGTACATCCAGACCGCCAAGCCGGGCATTCTCATCGGCCGCAAGGGCGAGAACATCAAGCGCATCCGCCGGGCCCTGGAGAACCTGGTCAAGGGCAAGGGCGGCGTCGAGAAGGTGGAAGTGGACATCAAGGAGATCAAAGAGCCCGAACTGGACGCGGTGCTGGTGGCCCGCAACATCGCGGAGCAGTTGGAGCGCCGGGTGGCCTATCGGCGGGCCATGAAGCGGGCCATCGAGCAGGCCATGCGCCGCGGCGCGCAGGGCATCAAGATTCAGGTGGCCGGGCGTCTGGCCGGCGCGGAAATGGCCCGCACCGTGTGGCTGCGGGACGGGCGCGTGCCGTTGCAGACCATCCGGGCCGATATTGACTTTGCCAAAGACATCGCCCGCACCACCTACGGCGTCATCGGCGTCAAGGTGTGGATTTACAAGGGCGAGATCCTGCCCGAGAAAGAGAAGGGCGAGGCCGAAGAGGCCCCGTCCCAAGAAAAGGGTGTCTATGTCAGCCGTTAGGCGACGCGCCGGGTCGTGGAGTGAAGAGCCATGTTGATGCCAAAGCGTTTGAAGTATCGCAAACAACAGCGGGGCCGCATGAAGGGCAAGGCCTACCGGGGGTCCGAGGTGCACTTCGGCGACTACGGGCTCAAGGCCCTGGAACCGGCCTGGATCACCGCCCGGCAGATCGAGGCCGCGCGGCGGGCCATCGTGCGCACCCTGCGGCGTCGCGGCAAGGTGTGGATTCGCATCTTCCCCGACAAGCCGGTGACCCGCCGGGCCGCGGAGACCCGCCTGGGCGGCGGCAAGGGCAATGTGGAAGATTGGGTGGCCGTGGTCAAGCCCGGGCGCATCATGTTCGAGGTGGGCGGCGTGGCCCCCGAATTGGCCCAGCGCGCGCTGGAAAAGGCGGCCTACAAACTGCCCATCGCGGTCAAAGTGGTGGCCCGCGAAGGCCAGGAAGACTGACCCCGGGCGCACCGCCCCCGGATGCTGGAGGACGACATGAAGGCCGCGGAGATTCGTAAACTCTCGACCGAAGAGATCATTGAGAAATTGGACGAGGCGCGGGAGCAGTTGATGCGCCTGCGCTTCCAGCAGGTCACCGGCGAACTGGTGGATACCAGCCAGTTTCGCAAGACCCGCCGCCTCATCGCCCGCCTGATGACCATTTTGCGCGAGCGGGAGATCGAGGCCGAGCAACAAGCCAGCGAGGGTGAAGCATGAACCGGCGTAGGCGATTGACGGGCGTTGTGGTTTCGGACAAGATGCAGAAGACGGTGGTGGTGCAGGTCACCCGCACCTTCCGCCACCCCCTGTATCAGAAGGTGGTCCACCGCTCCAAGAAGTACAAGGCCCACGACGAGTTGGGCGCGCAGGTGGGTGACCTGGTGGTCATCGTCGAGAGCCGCCCCATCTCCAAGACCAAGCGGTGGGTGGTGCAGCAGATCGTGCAGCGGGCCGGCGAGGCCGCGCGCGAGAAGGATGTGGCCGTGGAAGACGAAGTCGCGGCGTTGGTGGAAGAGACGGCCGAGGCTGTGGCCGCGGCGGCCGAAGAAGAGGCCGCGCCCGCGGCCGCGGAGGCTCCCGCCGAGGCCGCCGACGCCCCGGCCCCGGAACCTGAGGCCTGACGGGAGAAGGTACCATGGTGCAGCAAGAATCGCGTCTCAAGGTTGCGGACAACACCGGCGCGAAGGAGATTCTGGTCATTCGCGTCCTGGGGGGCTCCATGCGCCGCTATGGCCGGGTGGGTGATGTGGTGGTGGCCACGGTCAAGGTGGCCGCGCCCCACGGCCAGGTCAAGAAGAGCGATGTGGTCAAGGCCGTCATCGTGCGCACCAAGAAGGAATGGCGCCGGGAGGACGGCTCCCGCATCCGTTTCGACGACAACGCGGCCGTGATTCTGGCCCCCGACGGCACCAACCCCCGGGGAACCCGCATCTTCGGGCCCGTGGCCCGGGAACTGCGGGAAAAGGGCTTCACCAAGATCGTCTCGCTGGCGCCCGAGGTCATCTAAAACCGCAGCGCGGGGCTTCGGCCCCGGGTGGGAGTGGATATCATGACGCAACCGAACTACAAAATCAAGAAGGGCGATATTGTGGAAGTGCGGACCGGGCGCGACCGCGGCGCCCGCGGCGAAGTGGTGCGGGTGCTGCGCAAGCAGGGCCGGGTGGTCATCGAAGGCGTCAACCGCCGCAAGCGCCACCAGAAGTCCTACCAGGCCGGCAACCGCACCATTCAGGGCGGCATCATCGAGTTCAACGCGCCCATTCCCATCTCCAATGTGATGTTGGTGTGCCCCAAGTGCGGCGAGCGCACCCGGGTGGGCATTCGGCGCGACGAAGATGGCACCCGCCATCGGGTCTGTCGCAAGTGCGGGGCCGACATTGATTGACGATTTCGCCTCACAGCCCGGCCCTACGGACGGATCGTCCCCGTAGGCGCCTGTGGAGGAAGCAGTTATGGCTCACTGGCTGAAGGAAAAGTACGAAAACGAAGTGGTGCCTGCGCTCATGGAGGAGTTCGGCTACACCAACCCCATGCAGGTGCCCCGCATCGAGAAAGTGGTGCTCAACATCGGCGTGGGCGAGGCCAAGGAGAACGCCAAGGCCCTGGAGTACGCGCAGCGCGATCTGGCCACCATCGCGGGCCAGAAGCCCATCGTCACCCGGGCCCGCAAGAGCATCGCGGGTTTTCGCCTGCGCGAAGGGATGCCCATCGGCGTCAAGGTCACGCTGCGCAAGGACCGCATGTGGGCTTTTCTGGACCGGCTGATGAATGTGGCCCTGCCCCGGGTGCGGGACTTTCGCGGCGTGTCGCCCAACGCGTTCGACGGCCGGGGGAACTACACCCTGGGCCTGCGGGAGCAACTCATCTTCCCCGAAATCGACTACGACAAGATCGACAAGATTCGGGGCCTGGAAGTGACCATCGTGACCACCGCGGAGACCGACGAACCGGCCCGCCGGTTGCTGGCCCTGCTGGGCATGCCCTTCCGGCGGCAATGAGGTTCGATGGAAGGAAGGTAGATTATGACGCGTAAAGCCTTGTTTTACCGCAACCAGCGCAAGAAGTACAAGGTGCAGCATCGCAACCGCTGCCGCATTTGCGGCCGGCCGCGGGGCTACATCCGCCGGTTCGGCGTGTGCCGAATCTGCTTCCGGGAACTGGCCCTGGAAGGGAAGATCCCCGGCGTGAAGAAATCTTCCTGGTAAGCGGGTGGAGGTAGAAAGATGGCGGTGAACGACCCCATTGCGGACATGCTGACCCGCATTCGTAACGCGATGATGGCCGGCAAAGAGGAAGTGGTCATGCCTTCGTCCAAGATGAAGGAGGCCATCGCGCGCATCCTCAAAGAAGAGGGTTACATCAAGACCTATCGGGTGGAGCAGGGCCGCACCCCGGCGCACAAGAACCTGAAGATCGTGCTCAAGTATGTGGGCTCCCGGCGGAACCGCCGCCCCGTGATTCGGGGCCTGGAGCGGGTGAGCAAGCCCGGCCGGCGCATCTATGTGGGCCGCAAGCAGTTGCCCTGGGTGAAGTCGGGCATGGGCATCGCCATCGTCACCACCCCCAAGGGCGTGATGACCGCCCAGCGGGCCCGCAAGTTGGGCGTGGGCGGCGAGGTCATTTGCAAGGTGTGGTGACCCGCGCGGTGCCCCATTCTTGAGGTTCATGGAGGAAGAGCCGTGTCTCGTATCGGACGCTTACCCATTCGGGTGCCGGAGAATGTCCAGGTGGACATCCAGGGCTCCCATGTCAAGGTCAAGGGGCCCAAGGGTGAGTTGGAATTCACCTTCCCCGCGGCCATGAAGATCTCCTTCGACCCCGCGACGCGGGAGTTGAAGGTCGAGCGGCCTTCGGATGAGAAACAGCACAAGGCCTGGCACGGCACCACGCGCGCGGTGCTCAACAACATGGTGGTGGGCGTTTCGCAGGGTTTCGAGAAGGTGTTGGAACTGCACGGCGTGGGCTACCGGGCCGAGGTGCAGGGCAAGAACCTGGTGCTCAGCGTGGGCTTCTCGCACCCCGTGACCGTGGAGCCGCCCGAGGGCATCACCTTCGAGGCCGAGCGGGGCCCCAACGCGTACATCATCAAGGTCAAGGGCCACGACAAGGTGCTGGTGGGCCAGGTGGCGGCCAACATTCGCAAGATTCGTCCGGCCGAGCCCTACAAGGGCAAGGGCCTGCGCTACAAGGGCGAGCACATTCGCCTCAAGGCCGGCAAGGCCGGGCGCTAACGGACCACTTCGCTCCTGCGGGCACGAAACCGGGCCCGGCCCGCCCGTGTCCGCCATGAGGAGGCAAGGATTATGGCCAAGTTCAGTCGGCAAGCGGCGCGTAAACGGCGCCACAAGCGGGTACGCAAGAAGGTGCACGGCACCCCCGAGCGCCCGCGGCTCAATGTGTATCGCAGTTTGAACCACATTTACGCCCAGGTCATCGACGACGAGGCGGGCGTGACCCTGGTGGCGGCTTCGACCATCGACCAGGAACTGCGGGGCCAGATGGCGGGCAAGACCAAGAGCGAGCAGGCCCGCCTGGTGGGCCAGAAAGTGGCCGAGCGGGCCCTGGCCCAGGGCATCACCCAGGTGGTGTTCGACCGGGGCGGCTACCGCTACTTCGGTCGGGTCAAGGCCCTGGCCGAGGGCGCGCGCGAGGGCGGCCTCAAGTTCTGAGGGCCCTCCCGGCCTCGGAACGACATGACCTTCGGACGGAGGAAACGGCATGGCGGAAGAGTACAAAGCCTCTCAGGCATATTCCGACGAAGAACTGGACGAGCGCACCATCGAGATCGCCCGGGTGGCCAAGGTGGTCAAGGGCGGTCGGCGCTTCTCCTTCCGGGCTACGGTGGTGGTGGGCGACCGCCGCGGCCGTGTGGGCCTGGGCATCGGCAAGGCCAACGCGGTGCCCGACGCGGTGCGCAAGGCCAGCGAGCGCGCCCGGCGCAACATGAAGAAGATCAACATCTACGAGACCACCATCCCCCACGAAGTCATCGGCGAGGTGGGGGGCGCGCGGGTGCTGCTCAAGCCCGCTTCGGCCGGTACGGGCGTGATCGCCGCGGGCGGCGTGCGCGCGGTGCTCGAGGCCGCGGGCATCCGGGATGTGCTCACCAAGTCCCTGGGCAGCAACACCCTCATCAATGTGGTGCAGGCGACCATGCAGGCCCTGGAGCAACTGCGCGCCGTGGACGAGGTGGCCAAGGAGCGCGGCAGGTCCGTGGATCAGGTCAAGCCCTTCTGGGATCGCCGTAAGCGGAGGTCCGCATGAGCAGGAAGAAGAAGGAACGGTATTTGCGCATCACCTTGGTGAAGAGCCCCATCGGGTATTCCAAGCGCCAAAAGGCCACCCTGTACTCCCTGGGGCTGCGCAAACTCAACCGCACCGTGGAGCACAAGGACACGCCCATGCTGCGCGGCATGGTCAACGCGGTGGCGCACCTGGTGCGGGTGGAAGAGATTGAGCGTTGAGTCCGCGCGGCGGGGGACGGCCCACGCGGAGCCCATCCCCCCAACACCGCTCGGCGGATGGCTGGAGGAACCCATGAAGTTGCACGATTTACGACCCAACCCGGGGGCCAAGCATCGCAAGAAGCGCGTCGGCCGGGGCATCGCGGCCGGTCAGGGCAAGACCGCGGGCCGCGGCACCAAGGGCCAGAACGCGCGCGCGGGCGGCGGCGTGCGCCCTTATCACGAGGGCGGCAATCTGCCCCTGGTGCGCCGGTTGCCCACCAAGCGCGGTTTCAACCCCCCGCGGCGCACCGTGTATCACGAGATCAACTTGGATCAAATCGCGGCGCGCTTCGCGGCCGGCGACGAAGTGACCCCCGAGACCCTGGTGGAAAAGGGTCTGCTGCGCAAAGTGCAGTACCCCATCGTGCTGTTGGGCCGCGGCGACATTGACTTCGCGCTCACCGTGCGGGTGCACCGGGTCAGCCGGGCCGCGCGGGCGAAGATCGAGGCCGCGGGCGGCCAGGTGGAACTGCTCACCTGGTGAGCCCCGTGGCAGGTGCCTTCGGGTAGGAGCGTTCGATGAAACGATCACCTTGGCGTTATCTCTGGACCGCGGCCGACATCCGGCGCAAATTGCTCATCACCCTGGGCATCCTGGTGCTGTACCGCTTCGCGGCCCAGATTCCCGTGCCCGGGGTGGACACGGATGTCATCGCCGCCATCATGAGCGGCGGCGGCGCGGGCGCGGGCTTTTTGAACCTGCTGGACTTCTTGACCGGCGGCGCGCTGGCCCGCTTTTCCATCCTCTCGATGGGCGTGTATCCGTACATTACGGCGCAGATTATTTTGCAAATTCTGGTGCCCATCGTGCCCGCGTTGCAGCGGCGCATGGAGGAAGACCCCCGCGAGGGCCAGAAGTGGATGGAGAAGTGGACTTACATCCTGGCCGTGCCCGTGGCCGCGCTGCAAGCCCTGGGCCAGATTCGGCTGTTCTCGTTCTTCGGCGGTGCGCCGGTCATCCCCAAATTCGGCTTCACCGCGGAGACCTGGCTGCCGAGCCTGGGCATCATCCTGGGCATGACCGCGGGCACCATGTTCGCCATTTGGCTGGGTGAGTTGATTTCGGAATACGGCATCAAGGGCCAGGGCATCTCCCTCATCATCTTCGCGGGCATCACGGCCCGGTTGCCGTACAACTTCGCCACCCTGTGGCAGGATCCGCAGAACCGGGTGTTCTACACGGTGGTGTCCCTGATCGTGTTGGTCTTCACCGTGTTCCTCATCGTGTTCGTGCAGCAGGGCAAGCGGCTCATTCCGGTAATGTACCCCGGCCGGCGCATCGGTCGGCGGCAGTCCATGCCCGTGAAGGGCACCCTGCCCCTGCCCGTGAACATGGCCGGCATGATTCCCCTGATCTTCGCCCAGTCGCTGCTGGCCCTGCCCGGCATGATCGCGGGGCTGTTCCTGGGTTCGTCGAACAGCACTTTGCAGCGCATTGCGGCCGCGGTGCAGAATTTCTTCTCGCCGACCAACGGCGGCTATTGGTGGACTTACTTCATCTTCGTGGTGCTGTTCACCTTCTTCTACACCGAAGTGCTGTTCATGCAGCAGAATTATGGGGAACAGTTGCGGCGGCAGGGCGCGCGCATTCCGGGCGTGCCGCCGGGCGAGCCCACCCAAGACTATCTGACCCGGGTGCTGCGGCGGGTGACCCTGCCGGGCGCGCTGTTCTTGGGCTTCGTGGCCATTCTGCCCTATCTGCTGACCTTGCTGGTGCCCTCCAGCGCGCAGGGCGGGCGCTCGACCTTGCTGCTGATCTCGTCCTCGGGCCTCATCATCGTGGTCGGCGTGGTGCGCGACCTGCTGTACAACATCGAGGCCGAACTCAAGATGCACGGCTACGAAGAGCGCCTGTTGGTGCGCTGAGCGGGGAGCGGGGATCATGGCGCAAGACTCACGACCGCTGTTCATCATCCTGCTGGGGCCGCCGGGCGCGGGCAAGGGCACCCAGGCCCGCCGCCTGGCCGAAAGGCTGGGGCTGCCGCACATCTCGTCGGGCGACTTGTTCCGCGAGCATCTGAAGAACCAGACGCCCCTGGGCCAGTTGGCCCAGCAGTACATGAGCAAAGGCGAGTTGGTGCCCGACGAGGTCACCATCGGCATGATCAAGGACCGCCTGGCGCGGCCCGACGCGCAGCGGGGCGCGATCTTGGACGGCTTCCCCCGCACGCCGGCCCAGGCCCAGGCGTTGGACGCGCTGCTGGCCGAGCGCTGCGCGCGGGTGGTGGTGCCCTACATCCGGGTTCCCGAAGAGGAGTTGATCGCCCGCTTGAGCGGGCGCCTGACCTGCCGGGCGCACGGGCATGTCTTCCATGTGCGGTACAACCCGCCCAAGCAGCCCGGCGTGTGCGACTATGACGGTTCGGAACTTTACCAGCGCGACGACGACAAGCCCGAGACCGTGCGCCGCCGCATTCAGGTCTATCACGAGCAGACCGCGCCCTTGATCGACTACTACCGCCAGCGCTGCGTGCTGGTGGAGGTCAACGGCGACGCGCCGCTGGACGAAGTCACCCAGGCGCTGCTGGAAGCGGTGCAGGGCCGGGGCGCGTAATCACGGCAACGGGTCATGGTCTGGAAGCAACGCATCATCCTCAAGAGCCCGGCGGAGATCGCCATCATGCGTCAGGCCGGGCGCATCAACGCCTTGGCTTTGGATGCGGTGCGCCAGGCGATCCGCCCCGGCGTGACCACCGCGGAGTTGGACGCCATCGCGGAGGAGGTCATCCGCCGCCACGGCGCTCGGCCGGCCTTCAAGGGGTATCCCGGACCGTACCCGTACCCCGCGACCCTGACCGTGAGCATCAACGAGGAGTTGGTCCACGGCATTCCGGGTGAGCGCAAGATCCGCGCCGGCGACATCGTCTCGGTGGATTGCGGCACGATTTACAAAGGATTCATCGCGGACTCGGCCTTCACCGTCGGGGTGGGGAAGATCTCCCCTCTGGCCGAGCGGCTCATTCGGGTGACCGAAGAGGCGCTCTACAAGGGCATCGAGCAGTTGCAGCCCGGCAACCGGGTGGGGGATGTGTCCGCGGCCATCCAGCAGCATGTGGAGGCCCACGGTTTCCATGTGACCCGGCAGTACACCGGCCACGGGGTGGGGCGCTCGATGCACGAGTTCCCCATGATCCCCAACTACGGCCGCCCGGGTCGGGGCACCCTCATTCGGGAGGGCATGACCGTGGCCCTGGAGCCCATGGTGCTGGTGGGCACGCCCGAGACCAAGGTCAAACCCGACGGCTGGACCGTGGTCTCGGCCGATGGGTCGCTGACCGCGCACTTCGAGCACACCGTCGCGGTGACCGCTCGCGGCCCGCTGATTCTGACCGTGGCCGAGTGAGGCCGGCAGGAACCAATTCGGCCCGCGGCCCTGGACAAAAAGAGGGTTTGCTGTATAATACCCTCTTTGCGGAAGCGGATCGCTTTTGGTAGGTTGATTCAGGAGAGAGCACGATGAAAGTCTCTGCCTCGGTGAAGAAGCGCTGTTCCAAGTGCAAGATCGTCCGGCGTAAGGGCCGGGTGTATGTGATTTGTGAAAATCCGCGCCACAAACAACGACAGGGGTAAGGATTATGGCCCGTATTGCTGGTGTTGACCTGCCGCGTAACAAGCGCATCGAGATTGCCTTGACCTACATCTACGGCATTGGCCGTACCCGGGCCAAGGAGATTTTGGCTCATACCGGGGTGAACCCCGATACCCGGGTGCACAGCCTGAGCCCCGAAGACATCGCCCGCCTGCGGGAGTTCATCAGCCGCAACTACAAGGTGGAGGGCGATCTGCGCCGTGAGGTGCAGATGAACATCAAGCGGCTGATGGACATCGGCTGCTATCGGGGCCTGCGCCATCGTCGGGGCCTGCCCGTGCGCGGGCAGCGCACCCGCACCAACGCGCGCACCCGCAAAGGCCCGCGCAAGACCGTTGCGGGGCGGGGCCGACGCCGCGGCGCGAAGAAGAAGTAATCCCGGCCCTTGGGCTGGTCATCTCGGTTTTGGGCTAAGGAGAAGAAAGCGTTATGGCTCGTTCGGTTCGTTCCTCTCGTCGTCGGAGCAAGAAGGTCAAGCGCGTGGTGGCGCGCGGCCGCATCTACATCCAGGCCACCTTCAACAACACCATCGTCACCATCACCGACGAACAGGGCAATACGGTGACCTGGGCCAGCGGCGGCACCGTGGGCTTCAAAGGCACCCGCAAGAGCACGCCCTTCGCGGCCCGCCTGGCCGTGGAGCAGGCCGTCAAGGCGGCCAAGGACATGGGCATGCACGAGGCCCATGTGTTCGTCAAGGGCCCGGGGCCGGGACGCGAGGCCGCGCTGCGCGCGCTGATTAACATGGATTTGAAGATTTTGTCCATTTCCGACATCACCCCCATCCCTCACAACGGCTGCCGGCCGCCCAAGAAGCGGCGGGTGTAAGGCCCTGGGGCGTTGGGGTTCGGCGATGAACACCCTCGCCGCGCGGCAACGCGGGTGAGGGTCACCTCTTGTCTAAGGAGAGAGGCGCTCTTATGGGTAGGTATCTCGGTCCGGTCTGTCGTCTGTGCCGCCGGGAAGGCGAAAAGTTGTATCTCAAAGGGGCCAAGTGCTTCACCGACAAGTGCCCCTTTGAACGCAAGGGGTATCCGCCGGGGCAGCATGGCCGCATGGCCGTGCGTCGGCGGGCCCGCATGTCCGACTTCGCCAAGCAGTTGCGGGCCAAGCAGCGGGCGCGGCGCATTTACGGCGTGAGCGAGCGCCAGTTCCAGCGCTACTTCGACATCGCGCTGCAGCGCCGCGGCATGACCGGCCTCAACCTGTTGCAGATTTTGGAATCGCGGCTGGACAATGTGATCTATCGTCTGGGCTTCGCGCGCAGCCGGGCCGAGGCGCGGCAGTTGGTGACCCACGGCCACTTCACCGTCAACGGGCGGCGCACCGATGTGCCCTCCATGCTGCTCAAGCCGGGGGATGTGGTCGCGGTGCGCCCCGGCTCGCGCAAGCGCAAGTACTTCCAGGAGACCGTGTTCGAGTGGGCCGAGCAGCACAAGCCCCCGGCCTGGCTGGATCGGGACCTGGAGAATCTGACCGGTCGGGTGATGCGCCTTCCCGAGCGGGGCGAAATCGATGCGACCATCAACGAGCAATTGATTGTGGAATACTACTCGCGGTAAGCGGTAGCCCGAGGTGGGGAGCCGAGGACCGTTCCTGCCGGGTTCCCCGCTCGCGTCTGGTGAGAGGTGCCTATGATCGCCAATGTACTGGCCGGTATGGTCACGCCCACGGTGGAAACCGAACACGAGGCCCAGAACTATGCCCGCTTTATCATCGCTCCCCTGGAGCGGGGATACGGCATCACCCTGGGCAACGCGTTGCGGCGGGTGTTGCTCTCCTCGCTGCCCGGCGCGGCGGTCACTTCCATCCGCCTCAGCGGGGTGATGCACGAGTTCAGCACCATCCCCGGCGTGCGGGAGGATGTGCTGGCCTTGATGCTGCAACTCAAGCAATTGCGGGTCCGGCTGGCCGACAGCGACCGGGCGCACCTGTATCTGGATGTGCGGGGTGAGGGCGAAATCACGGCCGCGGACATCATCGCGCCGCCCGAAGTGGAGATCGTCAACCCCGAACTGTACCTGTTCACCATCGACGACCCCGAGGCCCATGTGGAAATGGAAATCGTGGTCGAGCGGGGCCGGGGTTTCTCGCCCGCGGAGGAGCGCAGCCGCTCGCTGGCCATCGGCGAACTGGCGGTGGACGCCATCTTTTCGCCCGTGCGCAAGGTGAACTTCGAAGTGGGCGCGGCGCGCGTGGGCCAGAAGACCAACTACGATCGCCTGGTGCTGGAAATCTGGACCGACGGCACCGTCGCGCCCCGGGACGCGCTCCAGGCCGCCGCGCACATCTTGGCCGCGCACTTCCAACAGGTGGGCGGTCTGAGCGCGGAGACGCCCATGATGACCCCCGACACGGGCGAAGAGGAGTCCCGCGGGCCCGAAAAGTTGAACATCCCCATCGAAGACCTGGAGTTGTCGGTGCGGGTGTTCAACGCGCTCAAGCGTTCGGGCGTGGACACCGTGGGCGATGTGTTGCGCTTGTTGAGCAAGGGCCCCGAGTCGCTGCTGAGCATTCGCAATTTCGGCGCCAAGAGCCTGGACGAACTCAAGCAAAAATTGCAGGCCAAGGGCTACCTCACCGACGAGACCGAGGCCCAGGCCGAGGAAGCGGAGTAAGGAACCATGCGCCATCAAAAGGCTGGCAAGAAACTGAGCCGCAGCAAGGACGCGCGCACCCTGTTGCGCCGCAACTTGCTGAAGCAGTTGTTCGAGCACGAACGCATTCGCACCACCAAGGCCAAGGCGCAGGCCGTTCGGGGCGAGGCCGAGAAGATCATCACCCTGGCCAAGAAGGGCAACGCGGCCGCGGCCCAGGGCGATGAGCAGGGCCGGGCTGCGCTGGTGCACTACGAGCGCCTGGTCGCGGCCCGCCTGGGCAACGACCGCAAACTGGTGTACAAGATCTTTCACGAGATCGCGCCGCGCTACGCGGAGCGCCCCGGCGGCTACACCCGCATGTACCGCTGGAAGTTCCGCCAGGGCGACGCGGCCGAGATGGTCATTCTGGAGTTGGTGGAGGACTGACCCTCCTCGCCGACCGACGACTGTCAACGATTCATGGCACATTACCAGATTCGCCTGGCATACGACGGCACGGGCTTCGTGGGGTTGCAGCGGCAGGCCCAGGGGCGCACCGTGCAGGGGGTGGTGGAAGGGGCCCTGCGGGCCCTGGGTTGGCAGGGCCGGGCTGTGCAGTACGCGGGACGCACCGACGCGGGCGTGCACGCGCTGGGCCAGGTGCTGACCTTTCACCTGGACTGGGCCCACGACACGGCCGCGCTGGTGCGCGCGCTGAACGCCAACCTGCCGCCCGATGTGGTGGTGCGCGCGGCCCGGGTGGTCGCGCCCGACTTCCATCCCCGCTACGACGCGCTGGCCCGGCGGTATGTGTACCGCCTGTACTGCGCGCCGCGGCGCAACCCCTTCCGCGACCGCTACGCGTGGCGGGTGTGGCCCTGCCCGCAGGTCGGGCTGCTGCACGCGGCCGCGCAAAGCCTGCCCGGCCGCCGCGACTTCGCGGCCCTGGGCACGCCCCCCGCGGGGGAACGCGGCAGCACGGTGCGCACCGTGCTGCGGGCCGCCTGGTACCCGCTGGGGCCCGACGAATGGGCCTTCGATGTGGCCGCGGACGCGTTCCTCTACCGCATGGTGCGGCGCATGGTGGCCGCGCAGGTGGAGATCGCGCAGGGCCGCCGCTCCCTGGACGCGTGGCGGGCCGCGCTGGAGCGTCCTCCCCAGCGGCCGTGGGCCGTGCTGGCCCCACCCCAGGGGCTGTACCTGGCCGCGGTGTACTACGCGGCCGAAGCCCCGCCCGCGCTGCAAAAGCCGTGGCCCGAAGCCCGCTTTCGGGCCTGGTGGCAGGCGCTGTGGAACGATAGGCCGGGCCTCGGCGACGAGCCCGCCTGAATCATTCGCTACGGCAGGAGAAAGAGCCGTGACCACGAAAATCACTCGCACTTATTACCCCAAGCCCGACGAGGTGACCCACGATTGGTATGTGGTGGACGCCAGCGGGCAGGTTTTGGGCCGTCTGGCCACCAAGATCGCGACCTTGCTCATGGGCAAGCACAAGCCCGCGTACACGCCGGGCGTGGACATGGGCGACTTCGTGGTGGTCATCAACGCGTCGCGCGTTCGGGTGACGGGCCGCAAGTTGGACGACAAGAAGTATTACCGCCATTCGGGCTACCCCGGCGGCATTCACGAGACCAGCCTCAAGGACATGCTGCGCACGCATCCTGAGCGGGCCATCGAACTGGCCGTCAAGGGGATGTTGCCCAAGAACCGGCTGGGCCGCAAGATGCTCAAGCGCCTGAAGGTGTATGCGGGGCCGCAGCATCCCCACGAGGCGCAGCAGCCCAAGCGGGTCGAATTGGACTAATCTGGGAGGCAGAACATGACCGTGACTGTGCGTTATTTCGAAGGCATCGGCCGCCGCAAAGAGGCCACCGCTCGGGTGCGCCTCATGCCCGGCACGGGCCGTTTTCTGGTCAACGGCAAGCCGTTGGAGGAATACTTCCCGCGCTTCGGCGATGTGGACTACATCTTGCAGCCCTTCCTCGTGCTGGGCGAACCGCGGGAGAAGTACGATGTGACCGTGCTGGTCATGGGCGGCGGCGTGACCGGGCAGGCCGGCGCGGTGCGCCTGGGCCTGGCGCGGGCGTTCTTGAAGATGAACCCCGACCATCGGCCCGCGCTGCGCAAGGCAGGCCTGCTGACCCGCGACGCGCGCGAGAAGGAGCGCAAGAAGCCAGGCCTCAAGCGTGCCCGCAAGGCGCCGACCTACACCAAGCGCTGAGGCACGCGGCGGGCGCTGGAGCGCCCAGAGCAAGTGGAAAAGAGACCGCGGGCCGGGGTGGATTTCCCCGGCCCGGGTTGTTTTAAGGCTACTTCGAGGAAGGCCCTTCGGGCGGGGCCGCGGTCGCGGCTTCGTCCGCCCGGCGGGAGCGCCGCCACAAGAGGAACAGTCCCCCAGCCAAGAGGGCCAGGCCCGAACCACACAGCAGGGCCAAAACGCCCAGTCCCTGGAACTGAATGAGCACCATGGTCACGGTGGCCAGAACCACGAAGCCGATGGGCGTCCAGATGAGCGCGGGGTCGTTGCTCCACAGGCCGTAGGCCAGCACCACCAGGGCTTGCAGGAAGAGCACCGCGAAGTACAGGCCGCTGCGCTGGCTCAGCATCTGAAAGTAGGTGGTGGTGAAGAGCACCAGTTGCGACAGCGCGCCCAATACGAAGGCGATGACCGGGTGCCCGCGGCGGCGATACAGGCCGTGCAGCAGCAGCCCCAGCGCGGCCGCGGGCACGGTGTAACTCTGGGGCTGGCGCACATGCCAGAGGTTGAGGGTCCAGGCGTAGGCGGCGAAGTACAGCCCCGCGGTGGGCAGGGCCAGCGCCAGGGGGTGCCACAGCCACGCGAACCCGCCGGTGACGGTGGCCATCATGGCCAGGGCCAGGACGCTCCAGCCGTCGCTGTAGAACAGGGCCAGGCCCGCGGTCAACCAGGCCGCGATCAGGGTGCCCCAGCCCCAGGCGTACCACGCGGCCGTGGGACGGGAGCGGGCCCGCAGCCAGGCCACCACCGCGGCCAGGACGGGCCAGGCGCTCAGCGCAGCAGGGTGGTACGCGTCCAGGGCGTCCAGGGCCGCGCCCCAGGTGTACAGGGCCAGCACGGGCACGCCGGCCCACAGCCAGGGCTGCCCCAGGGCCCGAGCGTATCCGGCCAGCAGCAGGGTGAG
>JAADEN010000171.1 GCA_013153375.1 Chloroflexota bacterium
AAAACAGAGCGAGATATCCGGCAGCAGTCGCAGTTACAAGGATTCGCGAGAGTCTAACTCATCCACAACATCTGCATGTGAACAAGCCCCCAAACGTTTAAGCCCTGGTGAAAAAGCGCAAGTCTGTACTTGGAGAAGCGGAGAAAATGTAATTTTGCGTGAAGGCCCGGGCTATCATTACCCCGAATTTAAGCGCTTGGTACCCGGTGCTGTGGTCACAATTACCGGTGAAGCCGTATGTGACGAGGCCTCAGGTTGGTGGTACTGGCCCGTGCGCACCCGCAGCGGGTATACAGGCTGGATGGCCGAAGGGGGCGATGAAAAAGACCCTTATTTCCTCTGCCCTTATCCCTAAACCAGGCGGATACCCATGTTAGACTCATCGGATTTTCCTCCCTTCCTTCTGAAACTCCTCCGCGCGGCCCGGCATCTGGTGGTCTTCACCGGCGCAGGGATGTCCGCGGAGAGCGGTGTGCCCACTTTCCGCGACGCCCAGACGGGCCTGTGGGCCCAGTACGACCCCGCGGAACTGGCCACGCCCGAGGCGTTTCGGCAGCATCCCAAGCGGGTGTGGGACTGGTACGCCTGGCGTCGGGAACTCGTGGCCCGGGCGCGGCCCAATCCCGGGCATCGGGCCGTGGCCGAGATGGAGCGCTATGTTCCCCAGGTCACGGTGGTGACGCAGAATGTGGACGGCCTGCATCAGGACGCGGGCTCGTCGCGGGTCATCGAACTGCACGGAAACTTACGCCGCATCGTGTGCAGCCGTTGTCGGCGGGAGGTGCCCCGCGAGCAGTGGGCCCCGGCCGGCCCGGAGGGCGTCCCCCGCTGCCCCCATTGCGGCGGCCTGCTGCGGCCCGATGTGGTGTGGTTCGGCGAGTCGCTGCCCGGCGACGCGTGGCGGGCCGCGCAGCAGGCCATGCGCACCGCGGACGGCGTGCTGGTGGTGGGCACTTCGGGCCTGGTGTATCCCGCGGCCGGGCTGCCGCTGGAGGCCAAGGCCCAGGGCGCCTGGACCGTGGAGGTCAACCCCACGCCCAGCGCGCTTTCGGCCGAGATGGATTATGTGCTGCGGGGCCCCGCGGGCGAGGTGTTGCCCGCGCTGGTGCGTGCGGCGTGGGGCGACGCGGCCGGGTCGTGACCCTGGAGCCAGCGCACCAGGGCCTGTTGCAGGGTTTCGGCCGCGGTCAGGTGGGGGATGTGCCCCGCGCGGGGCAGCAGCCAGACCCGGCTGTGCGGCAGCAGTTCGCCCAGCACGGTGTACGAGGCCGGGTCGAGCACCCGGTCGCGCGCGCCGCCCACGACCCAGGTGCGCACGGGCAGGCCCGCCACCCGCGGGCGGATGTCGGGCACCCGGCCCAAGGCCCATACCGCCCGCGGCGACATGCCCGCGACTTCGGCCACCCGCCGGGCGCGCTGGCTGGGACGCATGTGCCACGCGTCGGGGTAGAACCAATAGGCCACGCGCAGCAGGGTGGCCACGCCCGGCGGCCAACGCTCGGGCAGCCAGGGCGCCAGGTTGCCCACGCGCACCCACAGGCGGGCCGGCCAGCGGATGGCCTGGCCCGCGGTGAGGGGCGCGAACAGGGTCAGGCTGGCCACCCGCGAGGCCGCGCGGGCCGCGTAGGCCAGAGCCAGATACCCGCCTAAGGAGTGGCCCACCAGGTGCACCGGCGGCGGGATGCGCGCGTCGATCCAGGCGTGTACGGTCTCGGCCCAGGCCAGGGCCGACGCGGGGCGGGTGGTGAGCGGCGGACTCTGGCCGTGGCCGGGCAAATCCACCGCGTAGGCCCGAAAACCCGCGGCCGCGACCAGGGGCAGGTAGGTGTGCCATTGGCCGCGGCCGCCCGCGAAGCCGTGCAAGAACACCACCGCGGGCCCGCGGCCCTGGGCGTCGTAGGCCAAGTCGAGGGGGAGGGCGGCGGGCCGCGAGCGCGTCATGTCACACGGTCGGACGCACGGTGAACTCGGCGAATTCGCCCCGGGCCGGCGCCCAACGCGCCTCCACCGAGCGCACCCACGCGGACGGAGGGCCCTCGTAGAGGGCGGCCAGCAGCACATCCAGCCGCTCGCGCGGGCCTTCGGCCACTACTTCCACCGAACCGTCGCGGCGGTTGCGCACCCAACCCGTCAGGCCCAACGCGCGCGCCTGCTGCCACACGAAGTGCCGAAAGCCCACGCCCTGCACACGGCCCTCGATGCGCGCTTCCAGGCGTTCCATGTCGCTGCCTCACACTTTGAAGTCGTCGTCGGGGCGGTGGGTGCGCCAGTACCACAGCCCCAGGATCGTCACCGGCAGGAGCATCCACAGGGTGACCCACAGGCCCATCCAGCCGGGCGCGATCTCCCGTTGGGGGAAGAGCCCTTGGGCCGCGCGCCAGTCGTCCTCCAGGTCGGTCAGCCGCGCTCCCAGCGCGGCCTGAAAACCGTCCACGCAGCCCAGGCCGCTGGCATAGACTTCCAGCAGCCGTTGCAGCCCCGCGGGCCCGTAGCGGGCGAAGAGGTGGGCCACGAACGCGCCGGCTTCGGCCCGCGCCAGGTCCTCGTCCTCGGCGGTTTCGAACTCGGGCGCGCGGCAGAGTTCCTGCAGGGGATAGAGTTGGTTGGCCGCGGCCGCGGTGTGCAGGATTTGATAGTCGGTCGTATCGGCCTGGGGCCCGGCCAGAGAGCCCAATCCTTCCCGCAACCACCAGGGTAAGTTCGCATAGCCATCGCCAACGGTGTCGTAGAGCACGATGTGCGCCACCTGATAGGCGATTTGGCGCTGCAACTCCGCCCGGGCTTGGGGGCTCAGGCCGCTGTGCACCAGCACGATGTGCTGGGCCAGATAGACTTCATGGCCCCGCATCTCGGGCGGCAGGGTCTCCAGCGCGGAGCGCAGATCCTGCTCCGACGCGTAGATGTAGATGCGAATGGGGCGTTCGGGGTCCAGGCGGCCTTGCCACTGCACGAACGCGTTTTTCAGCGCGATGTGGGCCGCGTTGAGGGCCATCTCGGCCACATCCGCACCGCCTGCGTACCAATGCACGCTCACGGGTTCGACGGTGCGGCTTTGCCAGGCGAAGCGGTTGTCTTCGTAGATGAAGGTGAAGGCCGGCGACTGGTACGCCGGGCCCTGGGCCGGGTAGATTTTGAACCAGTAGAACACGCGGCCGAAGAGGGGCAGGGGCTTGGTGCGCACGGGGTGCACATAGCGGGCCTCGCGTTCTTCCAGGGTCATGTCCGCGGTGTAAGTATCCACCGAGCCCTCGGGCCGCAGATAGACTTCCACCCGCTGCACGGGGCCCAAATCGGCCAGGGGCAGCAGGATGGTCACCGAATCGCCGAACGCGATGGTCACCTGCGGCACCAAAGGAGGCGGCGTCGCGGCGCGGACGCGCGCCGCGGGCCGGGCCAGATACCCCACCAGCAGGGCGATGGCCCACACGAGGCGCAGCCGAGGGGCGGAGCCCAGGGGCTTCATGGCGCTGCTCCCCTGCTTTCAGCGGTCGTGCTCGGTCGTGTCCGCGTCGCCCGCGGTGGCGTCGGGCGACGCCTCTTCTTCCGCGTGGCCGTTGCGGCGGCCGAGTTCCACGCCTTCGGGCAGTTGCACATCCAACAGGTCGGTTTCGCCGGCCCGCAGCGTCAGGTCCAGCATGTCCAGGTCGCCCAGGATGAGGGAGGTCTGGAAGTCGTGGTTGTCCAGGGCCTCGGCCATGACCTGGGCTTCTTCTTCGTCTTCCGCGCGGCGCAGCGCGGTGCGCAGGGCGCGGGCCACCTGTTCGTTCGCGCCGCCCAGTTCCGAAAGGGCCCAGGCCGCGGCCATGCGCACATATTTGTTGGCGTCTTCCAGCAAGTGCAGCAGGTCGGGGATGACGCGGGTCATCTCCAGCCGGCCGGCCGCGGTAGCGGCCTCGGCGCGCACGCTGGGCCGCACATCGTGCAAGTGCAACACCACATACTGGGTCCAGCGCGGATCCGCGGAGCGCCCCATGGCGAACAGCGCGGCCCGCAGGCCATCTTCGTCGCCGGTCTCCACACTGTGGCGATATTCCCGCTCGATCCACTCCAGCACCTCGGGCACCGACGACGCGTAACTGACGGCCTCCAGCGCGCGGTGCCGCACTTGAGGCACCTCGTGCTCGTCCCGCAGCACTTCGAGCAGCGCGTTCAGCAGGGGCCGATATTGCCACTCGGGCAGTTCTTCGACCTCGCCTTGCAGCACATAATCGCCCAGCGCCGCGGCCGCGGTGGCGCGCACCTGCTCTTCGGGGTCTTCCCGCAGGCGCTCCAGCAGCAGGGGCACCAGGCGCGGGTCGTCCTCGAACCACAGGAGTTCGATGGCCTTGTGCCGGATGTACGGGTCTTCGTCGCGCAGCGCGATGTAGCCCATCTCCGCGAAGGAGAACTGATGGCTCATTTCCAGCAGATCGTGCATATCTTCGACCAGGGCGCGGCGCCGCGCCAGGCTCAACTTGGGCCACAGTTCGGCGATGATTTGCGCTTCTTCGGGGCTGAGATCCGAAAGGCGATACAGGCCCGCGGCGGGGAAGACTTGCTCCTCATCGCGTAGCGCCCGGAGCAGCGCCTCGAAATCCATGGTGTCGTACATGGTTACCTCTTTCTCCCTTGCCAACTATAGCCATTCCCGCACATTGATCAACACCATCAGGGCCAGGAGCACGAAGAAGCCCACCAGCATGAGCGCGAATTCCACCCGCCAGGGCAGGCGTCGGCCGAAGATCCACTCGCCCAGGGCCAGCACCAGCCGCGAGCCGTCCAGCGCGGGGATGGGCAGCAAGTTGAGCACGGCCAGCGACAGGCTCAGGGAAGCGATGAGCGAGAGGGTATAGACCGGCACCGGCGTCGGCGCAGCCCGATCCACGGCAAAGGCCACGCGGAAGGAAGTGTACATCCCGCGGAAGCCCATGACCTCGCCGGGCGGCGGTTTGGGCGTCGGCGAAAGGCGGGCCTGGATCATCTCCCAAGGCAGGCGGATCAGCGCCAGGGTGTGCTCGAACAAGGCCCGCAAGGCCAGGCGGAGCCGCTCGGGCCATGGGACGGGCTCCCAGCCGTAGTTGACCACCCGTATGCCGATGGGTCCCTGCCCGGGAGGCGGTTCGGCGCGCGGGACGACCGTCACCTTCAGCGTTTGGTCGCCCCGGCGGATGGTCAAAGGGATGGGCCGCCCGGCCCACTTTTGCACCACCCGCTGCAGATCTTGCACGCTGCGCGTGGGCTGGTCCGCGGCCGCAATGATGAGATCCCCCGGACGCAACCCCGCGGTCTCCGCGGGCGAGCCGGGTTCGACCATCCAGATCAGCACGGCTTCGTTCTTGGGCGCGCCCGTCGCGCCGAAGATGATGAGATAGGCCAGGCCGCCCACCAGCAGGTTCATCAGCGGTCCGGCCAGGATGACCAACGCCCGCCGCAGCGGCGGCGCTTGCGCCAGCGCATCGGGTTTGGACGGGTCGCCTTCGCCTTTGGGGCGCACGAACCCGCCGAAGGGGATCAGGTTCAGCGTGAAAACCGTGCCGCGCCATTCGAACAGGCGCATCACCCGCGGCGGAAAGCCAATGCCGAACTCTTCGATTTCGATGCCCAGCGCCTTGGCGGCCAAAAAGTGCCCCAACTCGTGGATGAGGATGAGGAAGGCCAGGGCCGCGGCGAAAAACAGCAGATCCATAGCGGGCTACCCCTACCTAAAATCGTTTCAGATTATACCAAAGACGCGCGCCACCAGGGTTCCCCCGTGTACACCACCCGCACGCCCGCGGCCACGAACAGGCTGCCGGTGGCTAAGAGGACATGCTCCGCGCGGGCCTGCTCCTGGGCCACGGCCAGGGCTTGTTCGACCGTCGGCGCGGTGCGCACCTGGAAGCCCAGACTGCGGGCCGCGGCGGCCACCTCGTCCGCGGGCAGGGCTTTGGGATGGATGGACTGGGTCGCCACGATCTGGGTGCCCGGCGGGGCCAGCGCGCGCAGCAGCGCGCGCGGGTCCTTGGTGCGCGAAACGCCGAAGATGAGCACCCAGGGCCGCTGCGGAAAGTAGTGGTTCATGCCCGCGCGCAGGGCGCGGATCGCGGCCAGGGTGTGGGCGCCGTCCACCACCAGGGGCGGTTCATACGCCAGGACCTCGAAACGGCAGGGCCAACGCACCTGCTCCAGGCCGCGCTGCAGCGCGGCGCGGTCCACCTTCCAGCCTCGGCGGGCCAGCAAGTGCAACGCCAGGTACGCGACGGCCGTGTTCTCGCGCTGATACGGCCCCAGCAGCGGCAGGTGGACCTCCAACGGCTGCGCGCCGTTGTGCTTCAGGTGCAGGCGCAGATGCTGGCCGCGCAGGGTGTCGCTCAGCACCTGCACCCCGACCTCGCGCGGGGCCAGGTACAGAGGCGCGCGCTGCCGCCGCGCCTCGTCGGCCAGCACGGCCAGGGCCTCGGGGGCCTGGCCCGCGCTCACGGCCGGACGCTCGGGTTTGATGATGCCGGCTTTGGCGTACGCGATGTCGGCCAGGGTGGGGCCGAGCAGCCGGGTGTGGTCGTAGTCCAGCGCGGTGATGACGGAGACCTCGGGCGACACCACATTGGTGGCGTCGTAGCGTCCGCCCAGGCCGACCTCGACCACCGCGAACTCGACCCCCTGGCGGGCGAAGTAGTCGAAAGCCAGCGCGGTGGTGAGTTCGAAAGTGCTGACATCGGGCTCGCGCTCGGTCCAGGGCCGCAGCCGCGCCACCCCCTCGGCCACCTCGTCGGGCGCGATGGGCACGCCGTTGATGCGGATGCGCTCGACGAACTCGACCAGGTGGGGCGAGGTGTAGAGTCCGACCCGATACCCCGCGGCCTGCAGCACCGACGCGGTCATGGCCGCGACCGAGCCCTTGCCGTTGGTGCCCGCGATGTGCAGCACCGGGTAGCCGCGGTGCGGATCATTCAGCGCGGCCAGGAGGCGCTCCATGCGCCGCAAAACATTCCGTCCCCCACGCTCAGGATGGCGGACCCGACTGTTGGGCAGAAAACGATACAGAAAATCCACCGCTTGTTGGTAGGCCGGGGTGAGGGGTTGACCCATGATTGGCATAGGCGTCGTCCTTACAGCGAGATGCGTTGCGTGCGGCATACAAAGAAGACCCCGTCCGTCACGGACGGGGACCCTAAGCCCCAGGCGGGAGTCGAACCCGCAACCCACCGCTTAGGAGGCGGTTGCTCTATCCTTTGAGCTACTGGGGCACGGTTCCTTTTGGATTATACCAATCTCCGGCCGGGTGTGGGGCGCTGGCCCGTCCCTTTTGCCGCGGCCCAGGGCGCGCGTCAGGCCGGGGACGCGTCTTCCTCGAAGGTGAGGCGCGTCATGGCCGACGCGGCGCGGGTGGTGCCGTATTCCAGGCCGTCCCGGCGAATGCGATAGATGTCGAAATCGCGCGCCACCCGCACCCGAGGGAACACGGCCTGGGCTTCGGCCAGCACTTCGCGCTCGCTGTAGCGCCGCGAGATGTGGGTGAGGACCAGATGTTTGACCTCCGCGGCGCGGGCCAGTTCCGCGGCTTGCCGCGCGGTGATGTGGCCGAAACGCCGGGCCAGATCCCGGTCGGGTTCCAGGTAGGTCGCTTCGATGACCAGCAGATCCGCGCCCCGCACATGCTCCACCAGGTCGTCGGTGCGCCCCGCGTCGGCCAGGTGCGCGTAGCGCACGCCCGGCCGCGGGGGGCCCAGCACCTGGTCGGGCTGGATGACCCGCCCGTCGGGCAAAGTGACCGCCCGGCCGGCCACCAGGTCGCGGCGCCACGGCCCGGGAGGAATGCCCAACGCTTCCGCGCGTTCCACCAGAAACGGACGGCGCGCGTCCTCGTCGAAGCGGTAGCCAAAGGTCTGCGCGCCTCGATGCCAGACGGGGAAGGCCGTCACCGTGAAGTCGTCCCCCCGAAAGACCACCCCCGGCCGCACTTCGATGAAGCGAATGGGCATGGGCGGCCGGGCATCCCGCAGGACGACCTTGTAGATCAAATCGTGGATGCGCTCCAGGGCCCACGCGCCCGCGTAGATCTCCAGGAACTCCACGCTCTCCCAGCGCATGAAAGTGGAGAGCAGGCCGCCCAGCCCCAGGATGTGGTCCAGGTGGCCGTGGGTGATGAGCACCCGTTGCAGACGGCGAAAGCCCACGCCCGCCTTGAGGATCTGGCGCTGGGTGCCTTCGCCGCAGTCCAGCAAGAAGCGATATTGGTTGTGTTGGATGATGTGGGCCGAAAGGCCGCGCTGCGCCGAAGGCGCGGACGCGGAGGTGCCCAGAAAGATGGTTTCGAACACGCCAACCTCACGCGCAAAGAATGGGCCGCGCGCCAGCCCGCGGTCGGCCCCGGCTCTGGGAGCGTCCGGCCACGGGCCTCACGCCGAGCGTCCCTGTTGCCGGGCCTGCCACAGCCGTTGCAAGAAGGTGCTGAGCATTTGCAAGGAGATGGGCTTCTCGAAGTAATGCTCGTAGCCCATCTCGGCCAGTTCCAGGCGATAGCGGGCCTCCGCGGTCAGCACGATGACCTCGGTGCCTTGTTCCTGCAATTGGGCCTGGTAGGCGCGCAGCAGTTCGGTCGCGACGCCGTCGGGCAGGCGGATGTCCACGATGAAGAAGTCGTAGCGCTCCCGGTCCAGGTGCGCTCGCGCCTCGGCCAGCGAGTAGGCCTGCTCCACCGTGAACCCGGCCCGGCGCAAAACGCGGGCGTAGAGATCGTTCAGCGGCGCTTCGTCTTCCAAAATCAACACTTTCGCGCTCATGACTCCCTCGGTTTGGGCCCCTGCTTGAAAGCGGGTGGATTATAACATGAGGCCGGGCCCGCGGCAGGTATAATGAAGGCGCCTACCCGCGATTCCCCGTGCGGCGGAGGTGCTGCATGCCCTTTTGGCCTTTGCCCTTGCCCCCGCATTTTGACCCCCAGCAGGTGGGGCGGCTCTGGAAGGTCGATTACGCGGCCCGCTTCGCGGACGCGCGCGCCTGGGCCCAGCAGCACGGGCTCAAACCCGCGTCCCAGGACCGGCCGCGCATCGCGTTGGTGCTCATCGATGTGCAAAACGCGTTTTGCCTGCCCGACTTCGAACTCTTCGTCGCGGGGCGCTCGGGGCACGCCGCGGTGGACGACAACCGCCGTTTGGTGGCTTTCATCTACCGCCATTTGGCCATTTTGACGCACATCCTGCTCACCCTGGACACCCATCTGCCCATGCAGATTTTCCATCCGCCTTTTTGGATCGACGCGCAGGGCCAACACCCGGCCGCGTTCACCCAGATCACTGCGGAAGATGTGGAGGCCGGGCGCTGGCGCTTCAATCCCGCGCTGGCTGCGACCCTGGGGCTCACGCCCGAGCAGGCCCGTCAGTATGTGAGGCACTACCTGCGCACTTTGGAGGCCCGGGGAAAGTATCGGCACACCATTTGGCCCTTCCACGCGCTGCTGGGCGGGCTCGGGCACGCTTTGGTGCCCGCGGTGGAGGAGGCGGTGTTCTTCCACAGCGTGGCCCGTTACGCCCAGCCCCGCTTCGTCCTCAAGGGCTCGCACCCCCTCACGGAGCACTATTCCGCGTTGCAGCCCGAGGTCAACACCGACGCGCAGGGCCGTTCTCTGGTGCGTCCCAACGAGGCTTTGGTGGATGTGGTGCGGAATTACGATGCGGTCATCCTGACGGGGCAGGCCAAAAGCCACTGCGTCGCGTGGACGGTGAACGACTTGTTGGATCAACTGGAGGCGCGCGATTTGGGCTATCTGGCGGGGCGCATTTACTTGCTGGAAGACACGACTTCGCCCATCGTCACCCCCGAGGCCGACTTCACCGCCGCGGCCCAGGCTGCGTACGCGCGTTTCGTGCTGCGGGGCGCGCATCGCGTTACCACGGAGCAACCTCTGGACGCCTGGCCGGACTTCCCGCGGACGGCCCGCTGACGCGGCGCGGGCCGTTTTCAGCCCGCGGTGGCCCCGGTGGTGTCGGGACTCAACAGGTGGGCCTGGCTCAGCAGGTGATCCCGCATGACCTCGCGCAAGAGATCCAGCGCCTGGATGACCCGTCGGTCGTTGAGGGTGTAGTACACGGCTTGTTTGCGGCGTTGGGCGCGCACCAGGCCCCGCTCACGCAGGATCTTCAGGTGCCGTGACACCGTGGGTTGGGAGATGCCCAGAGTGCGGGCCAGGGTGTTCACATTCTTCGGGCCTTCGGACAGCAAGTAGAGAATGGCGATGCGCTTGGCGTCGGCCAGACCGCTGCACAGGTAGGCGTGCAGTTGAACGCTCTCGTTGGGCATGTCGGTCCCAGCGACCATGAGAGCCCTCCTCGGGTGGGTGGCCGGGTGGCGGCCGAGTTTGCACGGTCGGCTAAGTTTGGATATGTGCATACTTCAGTATATGGCGCGCCGCAGGGCGCGGATAGTGAAAAAGCACACCATCCGCGGGCGCAAGCCGGCAAGTTGTGAGACTTGTCAGGGGGTGCTGGAGGGCTGGGCGTGCGCGGTGCCCAGCCGCGGGGCTTCGGGCGCGCGCGGCAGCAGCCAGCGCACCCGCGACGGGGGCCAATACACCAGGACGGCCTGGCCGATGACCCGCTCCAGGGGGATGGGGCCCAAGATGTGGGAGTCGGTCGAATGGTTGCGATTGTCGCCCAGCACGAAGATGTGCCCCTCAGGGACTTTCCAATATCCACTGTAGAAGGGCTTTTCCAACACATAAGGCTCGTACAGGGGCTGGTTGTTGACGAAGACGGTGCCGTTCTGAACGAGGATCTCGTCGCCGGGCAAGCCCACGACGCGTTTGATGTAGTCGCCCAGGCCGTTGTTCTCGGGGCGGAAGACGATGATGTCGCCGCGCTGCGGCAGGCGGCCAAAGCGATAGGCCAGCCGGTTGACCAGGATGAACTCGCCGCCCCGCAGCGTCGGGACCATGCTGTACCCTTCGACCCGGATGCGCGCGGTGACGGCGTTGAGCGCGATGTAAAGGGCGGCGGTCAGGAACAGGGTGTAGAAAGTCTCGCGCAAAAAGCGGCCCAGGGCCGACCATAGGCCGCCGCGTTCCTCCTCCTCGTCGGAAGAGAGCAACGCATCGGAGGGTGTGGGGTTTTGTATATCAGAGTCGAACATGATGGCTTGCCAATGCTCCTCAACGAACGATGGGTGGCTCCTCCCGCGGCGAATTGGCGCGTCTGGCGCCTGAAATCGCTTTTTCGTGAGATAGAGCACCCTCGAAGATTATACCACTGTGGTATAATCGCGACGAACAGCATCGGCTGCCCGGCCATCCCCGCCCCTCAACGAGGCGCCTATGTCCCAAGTCGCTCAACAACTCTTCAACGCGTTGCAGTGGGGTAGTTTCTACGCCCTCATCGCCCTGGGCTACAGCATGGTGTACAGCATTTTGATGCTGTTCAACTTCGCCCACGGCGATGTGTTCATGGTGGCCACTTACATTGGGTACTTCGTGGCCACCGTGTTGTTGGGCCTGTCCTTGAGCGGCGTGCTGCCGCTGTCGGGCGTGGCCATCTTCGTGCTGACCCTGCTGCTGACCATGTTCCTGGCTTCGTTCATCGGCATCGCGGTGGAGCGGGTGGCGTACCGTCCGTTGCGCGATGCCCCGCGTGCGTCCGCGGCCATCACCGGCTTGATGGTGGGTATTTTCCTGGAGACGCTGGTGTTGTGGCGTCTGGGCGCCAGCCGACGCAACTTCCCCACCCTCATCGAGGTCTCGACCTATCAAATCGGCCCCGTCCAGGTGACCAACCTCAAGGTGCTCACCATCGTCCTGGCCGTGGTGCTGATGATTCTGTTGCACCTGTTCATCAAGAAGACCAAGGTCGGCATGGCCATGCGGGCCATGTCGTACGACTATGCCGTGATCCCGCTGATGGGTGTGCCGCTGGATCTCATCATCGCCTTCACCTTCGCGCTGGGTTCGGCCCTGGCCGGCGCGGCCGGCGTGCTGTTCGGCATGGCCTACCCGGTGTTGGATCCTTACATGGGCGTGCTCATCGGCTGGAAGGCCTTTGTGGCGGCCATTCTGGGCGGACGCGGCTCGATTCTGGGCGCGGTGGCCGGAGGCTTCTTGTTGGGCTTCATCGAAATTCTGGTCGCCGCGGTGCTCACCTCCACCATGCGCGACCTGGTGGCCTACAGCATCGTGTTGCTGATTCTCACTTTTCGGCCTTACGGCCTGTTCGGCGAAGAGCACAGCGTGCGCCTGCGGCTGTGATCGTCGGCATCTCCGCGCAACGAGGACAGGACTATGCAGCGCTCCTTCGAACTCCCTTCCGGGCTCCGACGCTGGTACGCGCGGCTGCGGGCCGCGTATCAGGATGTGCCCATCAGCGCCTGGCTGGTGGGTATGCTGGCCGCGGTGTTGGTTGAGGCCCTCATCGGCCGCGACCTGGCTTACATCCTGGGCCTGGGCAATCTGCCCTCCTTCTTTGGCCTGTCCCTCATCTTCAAGAAGTGGCAACTCATCCCCAACATTCTGGTGTTCATCGCGGTGGTCTATGTCATCCCCGCGCTGGGCGCGACCTACCTGGTGCGCAAACTCATGGCGCGCCTTTCGGGCCGCGGCCTGACCTGGCTCGACCGGCTGCCCTCGTGGGGCTACATCCTCTTCAATTTGGCCTTTGTGTATGTGATTCTGCACTTCTGGGCTTCGGCCAGCGACTATCGGCTGCTGGTGCTGCGCCTGTTGGGGGTGAACATCATCCTCACCCTGAGCCTGAACCTGGTCAACGGCTGGATGGGCGAATTCTCGGTTTCGGTGGCCGGTTTCATGGCCGTGGGCGCGTATGTGGCCTCGGTGCTCATGGTCTGGGGCTTCGTGGACGACAATGTGTTCGGCCCCGCGGTCTTTCCGGCCTCGTGGGCGCCTTTCGCCTTCCCCATTGCGCTCATCATCGCCGGCGCGGTGACCGCGGTCACCGCGTTGGCCGTGGCCATCCCTTCCTTCCGCACCCGAGGCGACTACCTGGCCATCATCACCCTGGCCTACATGTTCATCGTCAAGAGTTCCTTCGAGAACATTGACTTCTTGGGCGGCGCCCGCGGCTTCATGGGGCAACCCAAGGTGGCCGAATCGCTGCTGGTGGTGTTCGTCTGGACCGTGCTGGCCGTGTGGATCATGTACAACTATGTCACCTCGACGCTGGGCAAGGCCACCAGCGCGGTGCGTGACAACGAGCCCGCGGCGGAGATGATGACCGTCAACACCCGCAAGGTCAAAATGGTGGCCTTTTTGACCCACGCGTTTTGGTCGGGCGTGGCGGGCGGCCTGTACGCCCACATCGTGGGCTACATCAACCCCAGCAGTTTCGGCCTGGTCAAGTCCGCGGAGATCCTGGGCATGCTCTACCTGGGCGGTCTGAACTCGGTCACGGGTTCCATCCTGGGCACGGTGCTGTTCACCATGCTCAGCGAGATTCTGCGCCCGCTCAAGTTGATCAAGTGGATGGTCATCCCGGTCATCCTCATCATCGTGATGATCAAGCGCCCGCGGGGCCTGCTGGGCTTCCAGGAGATTCGTTTGCCCTTCCTGGAGCGGCGGGCCGCCAAGGCCGACGAGGAGGTCTCCCATGCCCCTGCTGGAGATTAAGAATCTGACCCACTTCTTCGGCGGCTTGCGCGCGGTGCACAACTTCAACACGCGCATCGAACCCGGCGAGATTCGCGGCCTCATCGGGCCCAACGGCGCGGGCAAGACCACGGTGTTCAACCTGACCACCGGCGTGTACAAGCCCACGGAGGGGCAGATCATCTTCGACGGCCAGGACATCACCGGCAAGCCGCCCCATCAGATCGGCAAACTGGGCATCAGCCGCACTTATCAGAACCTGCGTTTGTGGGGCAACCTCACCGCGCTGGACAATGTCAAAATCGCGTTTTACGGGCGCATTCGCTACGGCCTGCTGGGCGCGTTTTTCGGCATCAATGGCCGCTACGAAGAGGAGCGCCGCATTGATCGCGAGGCGCGTGAGTTGATGGCCCTCTTGGGCATCGAGGGCTACGCCGATATGGTGGTCTCGGGTTTGCCTTACGGCATCCAGCGCAAAGTCGAAATGGCGCGCGCCCTGGCAACCCGTCCCAAACTGCTGCTTTTGGACGAACCCACCGCGGGCATGACCCCCGCGGAGATGGAAGAGACCATGGAGTTCGTCCTCTACATTCGCGATACCTTCAACCTCACCATTTGGCTCATCGAACACAAAATGCGCTTTGTCATGGGCTTGTGCCATTGGATCCAGGTGCTGAACTTCGGCGAGATCATCGCCGAAGGGACGCCTCAAGAGGTCCAGAACAACCCCGAGGTCATCCGGGCCTACTTGGGCACGGCCGTGACCTGAGTGGACCACCATGTAGCCGGTAGAGAGGACGCTATGGCCCCAGAAGAACGCACGCCGCAACTCGTCGTCGAGAACCTGGAAGTGTATTACGGCGCCATCAAGGCCCTGCACGGCATCTCGTTCCATGTCTATAAAGGCGAGATCGTGACCATCATCGGCGCCAACGGCGCGGGGAAGACTTCGACCTTGCGGGCCATCTCTCGGTTGGTCAAGGTCGGGGCGGAGACGCGCATGACCTTCGAGGGCCACGATTTGCTGGCCTATCCGCCGCACAAAGTGGTCAGCCAACTGGGCATCAGCCATGTGCCCGAAGGTCGGCGGCTGTTCGGCAACCTGACCGTGTGGGAGAATTTGCAGTTGGCGACCTTCGCGCGCAAAGACCCGCCCGAGGTCATCAAGCGCGACTTCGAGATGGTCTTCGACCTGTTCCCCCGCCTGGCCGAGCGCCGCAACCAGCGCGCCGGCACCATGAGCGGCGGCGAGCAGCAGATGTTGGCCGTCGCGCGGGCGCTCATCACCGCCCGCCGCATGATGCTGCTCGACGAACCCTCCATGGGCCTGGCGCCCAAGTTGATGCAAGAGATGTTCGAATCCCTCAAGGAGATCAACCGCGAGGGCACCACCATCTTGCTGGTGGAGCAGAACGCGAACATGGCCCTGCGCTTCGCACAGCGCGGGTATGTGCTCGAGACCGGCAACCTGGTGCTGGAAGGCCCCAGCGAGCAGTTGTTGGCCGATCCGCGGGTCAAAGAAGCCTACCTGGGCGGTTAGACCGCGCGCGACACGCGCCAGAAAAAGGCGGCCCAAGGTCTTCCTGGGCCGCCTTTGCGCGTCGGGGATGCGATGGTTCTCGTGAAGGGCCGTTCAGGTCCCGGACCGCGGCGCCGCGCAAGGACTCAGTCCCCCTGAGGCGCGGTGTCCTGCGCGGCCAGGGCCTCGAGCAGGGCCACGGCCTGGCGCATCCGGGCCAGCACTTTGTCCCGGCCCAAAACCTCCATGCTCTCGAACAGGGGCGGGCTCACCCGCTGGCCCGTGACCGCGACCCGAATCAGGCCGAAGACCTGCCGCGCGTGCAGGCCCAGTTCGTCCACCAGCGCGCGCAGGGGCGGCTCGGTGGTGGCGGCTTTCACATCGGGCAGGGCCTCGAGCACGGCCAGCGCGCGGCGGGCCACCTCCAGCGCCTGCGCGGGCGTCAGGCCCTTGGGCACCAGTTCGGCCGGGTCGGGGTGCACCTCGTCCTCGAAGAAGAAGCCCGTCAGCCGGGGCGCGTCGTCCAGGGTGGTGATGCGGGTCTGGATGAGGGGCACGATGGGCTCCAGGTCAGCCGCGGTGACCTGCGTGTAGCCAGCGCGGTGGTAGAAGGGCACCAGGCGTTGGGCCAGGTCGCGCGGGTCCAGCGCGCGCACATGCAGCCCCTGGAAGTGGTCCAGTTTCTTGAAATTGACCGCCGCGGGCGAGGGCTTGAGCCGTTCCAGGGAGAACTTCTCGATGAGGTCCTCCAGGGTGAAGAACTCGGTGCGGTCGTCGTAACTCCAGCCCATGAGCGCGATCCAGTTGTCCACCGCTTCGGGCAGGTAGCCGAACTCCCGCAGGTCCTTGACCAGCACCGACTTGTGGTCCTTGCGGAAGATGTCCGCGTCGCGCTTGCTGATCTTGCCCTTGCCGCTGGGCTTGAGGAAGGTGGACAGGTGCACCCACACGGGCTCCTCCCAGCCGAAGGCCCGGTACAGGTGCCCGTGCAGGGGGAAGGTGCCCAGCCACTCCGCGCCCCGCAGCACATGGGTGATGCGCATCAGGTGGTCGTCCACCACCACGGCCAGGTGGTAGGTGGGCAGGCCGTCGGACTTGAGCAGGATGTAGTCGTCGATGTCCTTGTTGGCCACGGTGATGTCGCCCCGGATGAGGTCGTGCACGGTGATGCTGCCCTCCCGGGGCGTCTTGAAGCGCACCACATGGGGCTCGCCCGCGGCCACCCGGGCCTTGGCCTCCTCGAGCGGGATGTGCCGGCAATGGCCGTCGTAGCGGGGCGGCAGTTTCTTGCGCCGCTGCTCCTCCCGCAGTTTGGCCAGGCGCTCGGGCGTGCAGAAGCAGTAGTACGCGTGCCCGCGGTCCACCAATTGCTCCGCGTACTGGCGGTACAGGGCGGCCCGTTCGGTCTGGCGATAGGGGCCGTAGGGCCCGCCCTTGTCCGGGCCCTCGTCCCACTCCAGGCCCAGCCAGCGCAGGTTCTCCATGAAGTCGGCCTCGGCCTCGGGCACGAAGCGTTTGCGGTCCGTGTCTTCGATGCGCAAGATGAACTGGCCGCCCGTCTGGCGGGCCAGGAGGAAGTTGTACAGCGCGGCCCGCGCGCCGCCGATGTGCAGGTAGCCCGTGGGCGAGGGCGCGAAACGCACCCGAGCCGGGCGAGGTTGGGACTGACTCATGGACTTCGTCCTCCTATGCTATGCGTGAAGTTCGCGCTTGGCCCGCACGGCCACGCCGCATTATACCCAATCTCGGCGGAGCCTGACCTGCCACGGCTCACCACTCCGAAGTGCGCTCCAGCAGGCCGCGGGCCCGCGCCCGGCGTTCCCCCAGCCGGAACGCGAGCCACCCCACGGCCACCATGCCCAGGCTGGACAGGGCCAGGTAGCCCAGCAGGGTGGCGGTGGATGTGTCGGCCCAGGTGGGGAAGCGCGCCGCCATCTCGGGCAGCAGGGCCCGCCGCACCAGTTCCAGCCAGTAGGTCACGGGCAGGATCTTGCCCACGGGCTGCAGCCACGCGGGCAGCACCTCCAGGGGGAAGATCGCGCCGCTGAACAGATACAGCGCGCCGCCCACGGCCTCGCCCAGCACCCACAGATAGCGGGTCGCGTTCAGCGTGCCCGCGGCCAGGGTCAGGCCCATGAACAGCAGCACCACCAGCCCCAGGACCATGCTCAGCCCGAACAGGGGCCAATCCACCGCGCCCAGGTCCAGGGGCAGGTCGAGCAGGAGCACGCCCGCCAGCAGCACCACCAGCACGCTGCGCGCCGCGAGCACGATGCTGGTCGCGCCCCGGCCCAGCAGGTAGGCCATCAGGTCCATGGGCGCCAGGGCCAGGTACTTGAGGGTGTAGTAGTGCTCCCGGTCGTCCACGATGGCCCAAGAGACATCCTGCAAGATGCTGCCCACCATCATGTAGAACGCGTTGCCCAGATAGAGGTACGCGAACAGCGGGTCGTGCCACGCGCCCTGGGTGATCACGCCGTACATGACCACCAGAATGCCCACCGTGGCCAGGGGGCGCAACAAGAGATAGGCCACCATCCACAGGGGGTGGCCCATCCAGTTGAAGTGAATCTGCCAGCCCAGCCAGGCCGCCACCCGGAACGCGCGCCAGGTCGCGGCCCAGCCGCGCGGCGTGCTGCGGCCCGGGGCCAACGCGTCCAGCACCGGCGGCTACTCCTTCACCCGGGTCACATACGCGCCCGTGCGGGTGTCCACCCGAATCTTGTCCCCGGCCTGGACGAAGTGCGGCACCTCCACCTTCAGGCCGGTCTCGGTGGTCACCTTCTTGGTCAGGCCCGTGGCCGTGTCGCCTTTGACCGCCACCTCGGCCTCCACCACCTCCATGTCCACCGTGGTGGGCAGTTCGATGTCCAGGGGCCGGCCCTTCAAAAAGGTCAGTTTGACCTCCATGCCCTCCTTGAGATAATAGGCCGCCTCGCCCAGCACATCCGCGGGGATGGCGTACTGCTCGTAAGTCTCCATGTCCATGAAATAATAATCGTGGCCGTCGTTGTACAGGTACTGGGCCTGATGATGCTCCAGCCGCACCTCCTGCACCTGATTGCCCGACGGGAAAGTGCGCTCCACGATCGCGCCCGTGTTCAGATCCCGGGCCTTGACCCGGATGATGGCCTTGCCGCGGCCCGGTTTGTGGTGGTGATACTCCAGCACCCGATACACGCGGCCGTCCAGTTCGAAGGTCACGCCTTTGCGCAGTTCGGTGACATCCAGCATAAGGGCCTCCTGAGGGGGATGGGGGAAACCCTCCGGTGCGGGCCGGGCGGTCTCGCGGTCCGCGCGCGTCTCGTCGCGCCCGCGGCCCGGCCGTTCGCGGAGCGGGTTCCTCAAAACGACAAACGCCGAAACACGAACGAAGGAATGTGTTGAATGACCAGCATCAGCCAGCGCCAGCGGGCCGGCGTGTAGATGACCTGCTTGCCCCGGCGCATGGCGCGCACGATGTCCCGGGCCACCTGCTCGGGCGCGGCCACCCAAAAGAGTTTCTTGGGCTGCGCGGCCCGCAGCATGGGCGTGTCGATGAAGCCGGGTTTGACGGTAAGCACATGCACCCCGTGGCGGCTGAGGCGGTTGCGCAGCGACTCGAGGTAAGTGGTGAAGCCGGCCTTGGCCGCGTGATACGCGGGCATGGCCACCCGTCCCCGGTCGCCGGCCACCGACGAGACGCCCACGATGTGCCCCTGGCCGAGCATGTGGAAGACCGTCGCGGCCTGGTTCAGCCAGGCCACCGCGGCCACCAGGTTGACCTCCAGCACTTCCCGATCCCGGGCGAAGTCGAACACCTCGGGCGGCGTGGGATGCAGCACGCCCGCGGCGTAGATGACCGCGTCCAGGCGACCCAGATCGCGCAGCACGGCCCGATAAGTGGGCTCCACCGCGTCGTAGTCGGTCACATCGCGCGGGTAGGCGCGCGCGGTGTCGGGGCCGTGGCGTTGGTTCAGTTCGTCGGCCAGGGCCTGGAGCGTCTCCGCGCGGCGGGCCAGGAGGGCCACGCGCCAGTCTTGCGCGGCCAGTTCCCGGGCCAGGGCCTGGCCCAGCCC
>JAADEN010000200.1 GCA_013153375.1 Chloroflexota bacterium
CCGGGCGCAGGTTGACCGACCATTATACCCGACAAAAAAGCACCCCCGCCAAAAGGGCGGGGGCGTCTTCGCGTCACCGGGGATTGAGGGTCAGCGACCCAGGGCTTTGTCCACCACGGCCTTGAAGGCCTCGGGATCGCGCACGGCCAGGTCGGCCAGCATCTTGCGGTTGATGCGGATGTTGGCCTGTTTGAGCGCGTGGATGAAACGGCTGTAGGTCAGGCCGTGCTGCCGGGCCGCGGCGTTGATGCGCATGATCCACAAGCGGCGCAGGTCGCGCTTGCGGGTGCGGCGGTCGCGGTACGCGTACCACATGCTCTTGAGCCAGGCCTCGTTGGCCCGCCGAAAGACGCGCGACCGGGGCCCGCGCTGGCCCTTGACCATCTTCAAAATCTTCTTGTGCCGCCGACGGCGCACAGTACCGGTTTTGACTCGCATGCTTCACCTCCTGCGACTTCTGAGGCCGACGGCTCGCGGCCGTCCGTTGGTGCGCGCAGAAGCCGCGCGATTGCGGGATTTAGTCTTGCTTCCACAGATTGGGGGCCAAACGGCGCACTTTGCGGATGTAGCCCTTGGCCGTGACCTGAATCATCTTCGAGAACAGGTACTTGCTGCGCTTGGACTTGTGACGGCGCAGGTGGCTGCGGCTGCCCTTCATGCGCATGACCTTGCCGCTGCCCGTCACCTTGAAGCGCTTGGCCGTTCCCTTGTGCGTTTTCATCTTGATTTTGGCACGCGGTTTCCGAGGCACGGTTCCTTCTCCTGACACAAATAGGGTGACGCGAAAAGTGCGACGAACGAGCGCGGTTCGCCGCCTTTCTCCCGTTGAAACGCCGGCCGCGTCAGCGGCCTTTGCCCCGTTGCGGGGCCAGAATCATAATCATGGAACGCCCTTCGAGCAAGGGCGGTTTTTCCACCGCGGCCACATCGGCCAGTTCCTGAGCGATCTCTTTCAGATCTTCCAGCACGACCTCGGGGTAGGTGATCTCGCGGCCCCGAAACTGGACCCGCACTTTCACCTTCATCCCCTTTTCCAGCCAGCCGCGCGCGCGTTTGACTTTGATGGCCCGGTCACGATCCGCGGTTTTGGGGCGCAGACGGAGTTCTTTGACTTCGGTGCGGCTACGGCGGCTGCTACGCTGGCGCTCCCGCTCTTCCCGTTGCCGCGCGTAGAGGAACTTGCCAAAGTCCATGATGCGGCACACGGGCGGTTTGGCCGTGGGCGCCACTTCCACCAGGTCCAGATCGGCCTCTTGGGCGCGGCGCAGGGCCTCTTCGCGCGAGACGATGCCGAAATTCTCGCCGTTGGGCCCGATCAGGCGCACCTGAGGCGCGCGAATGGCCTGGTTCACACGATAGTCGCTGGCTTGTACAGGGCTAATTGTGCCTCCTTTTCCGTATCCCTCAGGAATCTGCCGGCGTGGCGCCGGTGCTGCGGTAGCATACCATAACTTAGCCTGGTCGTCAACTTTCTGGCGCTCCCGGTTGCCCGCGCTGCCGCGGCTCACAAAAAGCGGGGCGTGGTGTGCTTGTAGCGCCGGTAGGCCTCGCCGTAGTGTTCCTCCAGCCACGGCTCTTCGGCCAGGGGCATGAGCAGGAAGGCCACCAGCAGCAGCGCCAGACCCGCTCGGGCCGGAGCAGCCTGGGCCACGACCATCAGCCCGGCCAGAAGAAAAATGTCCCCCAGATATTGGGGATTGCGGGTGAAACGATAAGGCCCCGCGGCGACGAAGGTGCCCCGCAGCCCCAGCGTTTTGAGCAGGCCCAGGGTTTGGATCCCCCAGCCCAGGAAGAAGAGCCCCACCGCGCTCAGGGCCAGAGCCACCGCCCAGCGCCCGGGGCGCGTCGCGGGGTCGCGCAGGCCGCCGCGCAGCAGAAAGGCCAGGTCCGCAGCCACGGCCAGCAGGAACAGGCCCCAACTGAGCGCGAACTTCCACGAGCGGGCTTGGGTGGGCGGCCAGACCCGGCGCTGCGGAAAGCGGATGGACCAAAGGATGAGCGCCAGGTACAGCCAATGGACGGCCATGCTCGGCCCAACGAGGTTTTCGAGGTTCACGCGCGCCTCCTGAAGGGTCCCCTGCGGCGCGCGTCGGGCCACGCGCGCCGCAGGGGGGATGGGACCATTCTACTCCTCAGGAGCGCGTGCGGTGCCCAGCAGACGGGCCTTGAACGCCGGCGGCATGAGGAAGACCAGGATGCCGATCGCGAGCAGCGCGCCGTTGAGGTAGTCCAGCGTGCGGGTGCGCACGAACTGGGTGGGGATGTTGATCATCAGGATGGTGATGGAGGCGATGACGGCCATCCACCAGCCGGCCTCTTTCTTCATGGCCAGGAAGGGGATGGAGATGAAGAGCACCAGCGCGGAGACCCAGTTGACCTCGCCCGCCCAGCGGAACATCCACCAGCGGAAGTTGGGGTAGAAGGGCCAGTCGGGGCGGGTGGCCATGGTGCGCTGCGCGCCCACGCCGATGGTGAAGGCGTGGGTGATCATCATGCCGATGAAGGTCAGCGCGGCGAATTGGAGCCAGCGGGTGGTGCGGTCCTCGCCGTCGCGCAGCAGGATGAGGGCCCAGTAGCCGATCAGCCCGATGAACGAGATCACCATGGGCAGCGGAAAGCCCGGGACCCAACTGACATAGGGCAGGAACATGAACGCGCCCGCGATGGCCGGAATGGCGAACAGGGTCAGCGCCAGGGGGAAGGTCCAGTCGCGGCCCTGGCGGATTGCCGGGGAGATGACGATGAGGGCCGCGCCGGCCGAGAAGATCAGGGCGCGATAGACCGAGAAGAAGAAGTCGAAGAGTTTCAGCCCGCTGGAGAACTCGGGGTAGCCCTCCGCGATGTGCGCGCTCAGGTGAAAGAGCACCCGCTCCAGCGCGGTCTGCACCAGAATGGGGATGCCGTAGGTCATGGTCAGGCCGATGACCACCGCGAGGGCCGCCAAAATGGTCCGGTTGCGTAGGGAGGTCGTCCGCATCATTTTCTCAACTCCTTGAGGGGGACGAAAGGGGAAGGGGGTGGTCGTGGAATCCGGTTCCGACGCCTGGCGCAGGTGGGTGAGGGATCGAAGGGGCGTTGGGGACATACGCTGCTGCGTCGTGGTCGAAGTCGCAGCGCGGGTCGTTTGCCCGTGGTTGGCCGCGTCGGGGTCGCCGACGGAGGGCCCGAGCCCCAATTCTGGCGACGGCGGCGTTGTGCGCCATGTCGGACCCCGGATGGAGAGGTGATGTCTCGCGCGGAGACGGTACAATCGCTGAGCGTTTCTTGTGATGTAGAGCACTATGAGAAAACGGCGAACGCTCTCTTGAATAATATAGCGATTTTTGACCCTTCTGTCAACCCTTGGCGCGCGTTTTGCGCGCATTTGCGCAAATTTTAAGATTGTGGAAGAATGTGCGGTTTGTGGGAGTGCGGGTCTGGGCCGGCCCAAGGCCGGGCGCGGTCGCGTCAGCCTCCTTTGCGCTGCGGAAATCCCATCTCTCTCCCCTCTGCCCCGCGACGAGCAGCCGGTCGCCCCGATCGTTGCGGGGCGGGGTTTTGTGAGCCGGTCGAGCCCCACGACGCCGCTTCTGCAATTCGCGTGCGCCTCGCGCCGCCGCGCCGCGGGGACACTTGACACCCTGCCGGGCTTTCATTATAATGCCCGTCGCTTGCCTCGGCTTCGCTGGGAGCCGAGGAGGGATTTTGTTTGCAACCGGTCCGTGGTCCGGCCGCGCGCAGGACTGGGCGGTCAAGGAGAGAGTCTCATGCCACCCGTACCCAAGAAAAAGGTTCCCCGTTCCAAGAGCCGCAAGCGGCGTTCCCAATGGATGCGTCTGAAGCCCAAGGCGTTGGTGATTTGTTCCAACTGCGGCAACCCGCGGCTGCCGCATCGGGTGTGCCCGCATTGCGGCTATTACAAAGGTCGTGAAGTCGTGCCGATGGAGCCGAAATAGGCCCCTGGCAACGGCTACGGGGAGCCGGTGGTCCAGCCACCGGCTTTTTTCGTGCCCCCAGGCGCATCTTCGCGGCCCAGATGGGGTTATATAGAAAAGCATTGGGCCTTCGAGGCCCGCATCCTGTGCCATAACGGAGTGTTCCCCATGAGTGTGTCTCCCCAGGAGGTCGCGGTCCTCTTTCCCGGGCAGGGTTCCCAGTATGTGGGTATGGGGCGCGACCTGGCGGCCGCGTTCCCCGAAGCGCGTGCGGTGTTCGAACAAGCCGACGAAGTGCTGGGCTATCCCCTCACCCGCATCATGTGGGAAGGCCCCGAGGAGGCCCTGAATCAAACCGAGCACACCCAACCCGCGGTCTTCGTGCACGCGGTGGCCGCGTGGCGGGTGCTCAAGGCCCACCTGGGCGACTGGACGCCGCGCTTCGCGGCCGGGCACTCCCTGGGCGAACTGACCACCCTGGTGGCGACCGAGGCGTTGGATTTCATCACCGCGTTGCGGTTGGTGCAAAAGCGGGCCCAGGTCATGGCCGAGGCGGGCCAGCGCAACCCCGGGCGCATGGCCGCTTTGCTGGGTTTGTCCATCGAAAAGGTCGAGGGCCTGGTGCAATCCATCAGCGAGCGCATCGGGTTCGTCCAGGTGGCCAACGACAACTGTCCGGGCCAGGTGGTGGTCTCGGGCACCACCGAGGGCGTGGAGGCCGCGGTGGCGCAGGCCCGGGCCCTGGGTGCGCGGCGGGCCATCGTGCTGAAGGTCAGCGTGGCCGCGCATTCCATCCTCATGGCCCCCGCGCAGGAGGCCTTTCGGCTGGCGTTGGCCCAGGCCCGCTTGCGTTCCCCGCGCTATCCCGTGGTGGGCAATGTGGCCGCCCGCGCCCTCCAGGCTGCGGACGCCCTGTTCGCGGACCTGAGCGCGCAACTCACCGGTCCGGTGCGCTGGCGCGAGAGCGTGGAGCACATGCTCGAGGCCGGCGTGCACACCTTCGTGGAACTGGGGCCCGGCCAGGTGCTGAGCAATCTGGTAAAACGCATCCGCCGCGACACGCGGCGGGTGAACCTGGACGCGCCCGGCGATCTGGACGCGGTGTTGGGTTTGCTGGGCCTGGGGTGATCAGGGGGAACCTCTCCGAGCGGGCCGGCCGCGCGGCCGGCGTCCAAGCGTGAAGTACGCCCATCGTTGCCAAGCCTTCTTACGGCCCCTTGGTGTGTCCAAGGGGCTTTGGCGTCCACGCGGCGGGGAGCCGCGCGGGCCCTGAACTCGCGCACCGGGGCCGGCGGACGATGATGTTGGGCGTGCTTGTGGCGCGTCCGGTCGGCTCGGCCTCGCCGAGCGAACCCCGAACTCGCGTGCCGCGGCCAGCGGACTCATGCAAATATGGTAAAATCAAGATAAGTTTGCTGAACGACGCGAGGCGGTTATGGGCGGCACGGGCTTCGCCTGGTGGGAAGCCAATCGGCCTTTGATCTGGTTCTTGTACGGCCAGGTGTTTTTTCTCTTGGGCAGCCTGATTTTCACCCAGGCTGGCCGTCTCTCTCGTTTGGCATTGGCACGCGGCCTACCTCGTTTGGCCGCGTTCGGTTTTTTGCACGGCCTTTACGCCTGGGGCTATCTCTTCATCCCCCTGCAGGCCCCTTATCTGCAGCCCGAACAGTGGATTGATGTCTTGCGGCTGGTGCGCATGTTGCTCCTGGCCGGCTCCTTCGCCATGCTGCTCAGTTTTGGCCGCCGCCTGCTGGACGAGGAATCGGCCACGCCCTGGTTCGCCAGCCGGGCCTGGGCCTGGAGCCTGGTGCTCTTCTGGGCCATGATCTCTTTGGGCGTGGCCTGGGCGAAGGACCTGGAACTCTACCCGGCCCTCAACACCGCGGACGCGCTGGCCCGTTATGTGCTGGCCCTGCCCGCGGGGTTGACCGCGGCCTACGGCCTGCGGCACCACGCGCTGCGTTACATCCGCCCGCTGGGCGTGGAGCGCATCTATCGCACGCTGCGGATCGCGGGTCTGTCGTTGGCGGCCTTCGGCGGGCTGATGCCCTTGTTCGCGCCGCCCGCGCCCTTCTTCCCCGCGCGCTGGATCAACGGCGAAGTGTGGCTGGCCGTGCTGCGGGTTCCGCCGGAGATCATCGCCACCATCGTGGGCGCGGTGTTGTCGTGGTCCTTCATCCGCGGCATGGAAGTCTTCGTGGTCGAGACCCAGCGCCGTCTGGACCACATGGAGTTGCAGCACATCCAAAGCCAGGAGCGGGAGCGCATCGCCCGCGACCTGCACGACGGCGCGTTGCAGCAGGTGTACGCCGCGGGGCTGCTGGCCCGGGCCCTGGAGCGCCAGGTCCCCGAGGCCCTGCGGGGCGATGTGGAGCGCATCACCGCGGCCCTGGATTCGGCCACCACCGAGATGCGGCGGCTGCTGCACGAGTGGTCGCCCAAGATCCATGTCGCGGACATCGAACGGGCCTTGCAGAACCTGGTGGACGAGGCCCAGCACATTTCGGGCACCGAGGTACGCTTCCACAGCGACGGCGCGCCGCCGTTCCTGGACCCCAAACGCGCGGTGCATGTCATCGCGTTCGTGCGCGAAGCCCTGGCCAACGCCATTCGCCACGCGCGCACGCCGTACATTGATGTCCATTTGCAGCGCCGCGGCCCGTACATGGTGGTGAGCGTGCAAGATCACGGCCGCGGCCTGCCCGCGGATTTGAAGCCCGGCTTTGGCCTGCGGCACATGGAGGAGCGCGCGCTGTTGCTGGGCGGCCGGATGCGCATGTCCTCCTCGCCGCGCGTGGGCACGCGGGTGGAATTGTGGGTTCCGCTCAACCATTGGTCCGCGGCCGGTGATGCGGACGAGGCTGCGGGCCGGCCCTTGTCCGCGGAGCCGCGCGCCCTGGCCGACGACGGCCCCGAAGCCGCGCCCTCCACGCTGGTATGAACGGAGGTTGTCATGACCCTGCGGATTTTGCTCGTGGATGACCACGAAGTCGTGCGCCTGGGCCTCAAGGCCCTCATCAACGCCGAGCCCGACCTGGAGGTCGTGGCCGAAGCGGGCACGGCCCAAGAGGCCGTCCGCCAATACTTGCTCCATCGGCCCGATGTGGTGGTCATGGACCTGCGCCTGCCCGACCACAGCGGCCTGGAGGCCGCGCGGCGCATCCGCGAGCGGTACCCCAACGCGTCCATCGTGCTGCTCACCTCTTTCGTGAACGAGGCTTTCGTGGCCCAGGCCCTGCGGGTGGGCGTCAAGGGCTATGTGCTCAAAGAGGTGGGCAGCGACGAACTGCTGCGGGTGGTGCGCGCGGTGGGCCGCGGTGAGACTCTGCTGGATGTGGACTCCGCGGGCGACCTGCTCACCCGCGCGGATTTGCAGCAGACCAGCCAGGACACGCCCTTCTCGGGCCTCTCGCCCCGAGAGATGGAAGTGCTGGCCTTAGTCTCGCGCGGCCTGAGCAACCGGGAGATCGGCCAACGCCTGCGGCTGAGCGAGGGCACGGTGCGCAACTATGTCAGCACCATCATGGAGAAACTCAACTTTCGCAACCGGGTCGAACTGGCGACCTACGCGGTCAAGCACCGCATCAGCGATTGGGTGCCTTATCTGAGCGAGGATCAAACCCAATAGCGGCAACGGCGGTTGGATACCGCCGTTGTTTTTTGTCCGCCCGCGGCGCGTGACGGCTCCGGCGGGCCTTTCGAACATCCATCCGACGCAAGGAGGCGTGCGATGACCTCGACCCCCGCGGTCAACTGGACGGAAATCGCGTACTACATGCTGCTGTCACGGCACCTGGACGAACTGGAAGAGCAGGAACTCACGCCCCAGGGCAAGGTCAAGTATCAGTTCTCGGCCAAGGGGCACGAACTGGTGCAGGTGCTCACCGCGCGGCTGCTGGACCATCCCCACGATGCGGCCACGGTGTACTATCGCTCCCGGCCCTTCGTGCTGGCCAGCGGCCTGACCGCGGGCGAAGCCCTGGCCGCGAACATGGCCAAGGCCACGCCGCCCAGTTGGGGCCGCGACACGGGCGTGATGTTCCACCTGCCCCGCCGCGAGCGGGCCACGGTGTTGCCCTCCTCGGGGGATGTGGGCGCGCAGTACCCCACGGCCGCGGGCTGGGCCCAGGCCATCCGCTATCGGGTGCGGGTGCTGGAGGAAGACGCGTGGCGCGGGGCCATCGCAGTGGCCATGGGCGGCGACGGAAGTGTGGCCAGCAACGGATTTTGGGCCGCGCTGAATGTGGTCACCCCGCAAAAACTGCCCATGCTGTTCGTCATCGAAGACAACAAGTACGGCATCTCGGTGACCAGCGATTTGCAGGTTCCGGGCGGCAACATCGCCGCCAATCTGAAGTCCTACGGCAACCTGCGCCTGTGGGACGGCCCCGGCTATCAGCCCGCGGAGACCCTGCGCATCTTGCAGGAGGCCATCGCGCATGTGCGCTCGGGCGCGGGGCCCGCGCTGGTGCGCTTGCAGGTGCCGCGGCTCAGCGGGCACACCTTCACCGACAACGCGGCCTACAAGTCCCCCGCGGAGCGGGAGGCCGAGGCCCGCATGGACCCCTTGCTGCACCTGCGGGAGTATCTGCTGGCCGAGGGCATCTTCACCCCCGCGGACTGGGACGCGCTGGTGCAGCAGGTGCGGGACGATGTGCGCGAGGCCCTGGCCTGGGCCGAGGCCCAGGCGGAGCCCGATCCCACCCAGGTGCGGCGGCATGTGTTCTATGAGGGCCAGGCCCCCGAGATGGGCGGTTTGCGGCCCGAGGGCGCGCTCATCCCGCTGGGTAGCGCGGAGCCGCAGCCTACGCAGCCCAAGCGGCGGGTCAACCTGGTGGACGCGGTGCTGCGGGTCATGGATACGGAGATGGCCCTCAACCCCCGCATCGCGGTCTTCGGCGAGGATGTGGCCGTCAAGGGCGGTGTGCACGGCGCGACCCGGGGGCTGCTGCAAAAATACGGCCCTGAGCGGGTGTTCGACACCTCGCTGAACGAGGTGGGCATCGTGGGCCGGGCCGTGGGCATGGCCCTGGCCGGGCTGCTGCCCGTGCCCGAGATTCAGTTCCGCAAGTACGCGGACCCGGCCCGGGAGCCCATCCACGACCTGGGCTTTCTGCGCTGGCGCACGGCCAACCAGTTCGCCGCGCCCGTGGTGCTGCGCATCCCCGTGGGCTACGGCAAGGTGACGGGCGACCCGTGGCACAGTTTCAGCGCGGAGCAGGAGTTCGTGCACATGTTCGGCTGGCGCATCGCCTACCCCAGCAACGCCGCGGACGCCGCGGGCCTGATGCGCACCGCGCTGCGGGGCGACGACCCCGTCATCTTCCTGGAGCATCGGGCCCTGCTGGACACCGCGCCCGCGCGGCGGCCCTACCCCGGCGACGAGTATTGCCTGCCCTTTGGCCGGGCCGCGCGGCTCACCGAGGGCGACCGCCTGACCGTGGTCACCTGGGGCGCGATGGTGCCGCGCGCGCTGGACGCGGCCCGGGACTTTCCGGGCCGGGTGGAGGTGCTGGACCTGCGCACCCTCATCCCGTGGGACCTGGACGCGGTGCTGGAAAGCGTGCGCAAGACCGGGCGGCTGTTGGTGGTGCACGAGGACGGTCTGACGGGCGGCTTCGGCGGCGAGATCGTCGCGGTGGTCACCGAGCAGGCCTTCGAGTGGCTGGACGCGCCCGTGCGCCGCGTGGCCGCGCCCGATGTGCCCGTGCCGTACAACATCGGCCTGATGCACGCGGTGGTGCCCACGGTAGAACGCATCCGCGCGGTCATGGAGGAGATGTTGGAGTATTAGTATTTTGCGGTCGGCAGTCGCCGGCCGCAAAATCTTGTCCTTCTCACCACCCCGGCGGGAAACGGGTGGGCAGGCGGGCCGCGGTGGCGACCAACTCCTGCGCGGCCCGCACATGGGGCACCAGGGCCATCATGTTGCCCTTGGTCAGCCGCAGTTTGCCCCGCAAGATGGCCGCGATGGGCGGCAGTTCGCCTTGCAGGATGGCCTTCCACACCGCGGGCGTCGCGGTGAGCACATACGGCGCGGCGTCCGCGTCCTCGGGGCCGGCCGCGCGAGCGCCCCGGCATTCGCCGTGGTGCAGGTCCAGGTACACGGCCCGTTCGGTGGGAATCCCGCGCGTCGGGTCGGCCTCCATGACCAACAGCAGCGCGCCCTCCCAGGTGCGGGCCACCCGGCGGTAGCGTTCGTTCGCGTTCAGGGCCTGGCAGAAGTCCTGGGCCCAGGGATGGGTGAAGATTTCCGGCGTCGTCATGCGTTGCCTCCTGGGGTGGGCCAGCGGCCCAGATGCCCGGCCAGCGCGTGCAGCCCCAGCAGGTACGAGCGCCAGCCAAAGCCGCTGATGCTGCCCAGGCACGCGCCCGCGGTCAGCGAGCGCTGGCGAAAAGGCTCCCGGGCGAAGATGTTGGACAGGTGCACCTCCACCACGGGGATGGGGATGCCGGCGATGGCGTCCCGCAGCGCGACCGAGGTGTGGGTGTAGCCGCCGGGGTTGAGCACCACGCCCTGGGCCCAGCGGACGGCCTGGTGCAGCGCGGTGATGAGTTCGCCTTCGCCGTTGTGCTGCGCGGTGCGCACGGCCAGCCCCAGGGCTGCGCCGGCCGCGACCAGCCGGGCGTCGAGTTCCTCCAGGGTCAGCGAGCCGTAGATGTGGGGCTCGCGGGTGCCCAGCAGGTTGAGGTTGGGGCCGTGCAACACCAACACGGGGATGGGCTCCGCGGCGGCCGGGGACGGGGTCATGGCTGCCCTCCATTGCGTGTAGCCATCTCGGATTTCTTCATCTCCTGCTCGCGGCGCTGGACCAGGGCCAGCACCTCGTCCCAGGTCAGGGTGGGCACGCCCAGGGCCTGGGCCTTGGCCAGTTTGGAGCCCGGATTTTCGCCCACGATGAGGTAGGAAGTCTTGCGGCTGACCGAGTTGGTCACCTTCGCACCGTGGGCCTCGAGCCAGGCTTTGGCCTCCTCGCGGGTGAGGCCGGGCAGCGTGCCGGTGATGACGAAGGTCAGCCCGGCCAGGGGCTTCGTTTCGGCCTCGGCCTGCCGCAGTCGCGACTTGGGCCACACCCCGGCCCGGCGCAGTTTTTCCAGCACTTTGCGGTTGCGGTCGCGCTGGAACCAATCCACGATGAAGCGCGCGGTCACGGGGCCGATGCCCTCGATGGCGGTCAGTTCGTCCACCGTGGCCCGGCTCAGGGCGTCCAGGTCCTCGTACCGCTCCGCGAGCAGCCGCGCGGTCACCGCGCCCACGCCCCGGATGCCCAGGCCGTAGATCAGCCGCTCCAGGGGACGGTCCTTGCTGGCCTGGATGGCCGCGATGAGGTTCGCGGCCTTCTTGGGCCCAAAGCCTTCCAGGGGCAGCAGGTCGTCCACGGTCAGATAGTACAGATCGCCCACATCGCCCACCACCTTGGCCGCAACCAGTTGTTCCGCAATCTTACGGCCCAGGCCCTCGATGTCCATGGCTTCCCGGGAGGCGAAGTGCTCGATGTTGCGGCTCAACTGCGCGGGGCAGGCCGCGTTGATGCAGTAGAGCGCGACCTCGCCTTCCACCTTTTCCACGGGCGCGCCGCACACGGGGCAGTGGGTGGGCGGCTCGTAGATGCGCTCCTTGCCCGTGCGGGCCGAGATCACCGGGCCCACGATGTAGGGGATCACATCCCCGGCCCGGCGGACGATGACCCGATCGCCGATGCGGATGTCCTTCTCGCGGATGTAGGCGAAGTTGTGCAGGGTGGCTTTGCGCACGATGACGCCGCCGATCTCCACGGGCTCCAGAATCGCGTAGGGCGTCAGCACGCCGGTGCGGCCCACATTGACCCGGATGTCCAGCAGGGTGGTGGTCACCTCCTGGGCCGGGAACTTGTAGGCCACCATGCCGCGGGGGTCCTTGCCCACCACGCCCAGGCTGCGCTGCAGTTCCAGGTCGTTGATCTTGATGACCACGCCGTCCAGGTCGTAGGGCCAGGTGTCGCGGCGGGCCAGCCACTTGCGATACACGGCCTTGACGCACTCCAGGTCGGGGCACAGGTCGGCCTCGACCACGGGGAAGCCCAGGGCCTCCAGGGTGCGCAGCACTTCCCACTGGGTGCGGGGCGGATTGGGGCCTTCGTACACCACGATCTGGTAGCACAGCAGGCGCAGCGGTCGCTCGGCCGTGACCTTGGGGTCCAGTTGCCGCAAGGAGCCCGCGGCCGCGTTGCGCGGGTTGGCGAAAGTGCGTTGTCCTTGTTGCCGGAGCCGTTCGTTCAGGGCCTCGAAGTCCGCGCGGGTCATGAAGGCTTCGCCGCGCACCACCAGGCGCGGGGGCGGCGGGGGGCCGTCGGGCCGCACCGGGATGCGCAGGGGCAAGGAGCGCACGGTGCGCAGGTTGGCGGTGATGTCTTCGCCCACTTCGCCGTCGCCTCGGGTGGCGCCCAGGGTGAACACGCCGTTGTGGTAGTGCAGCACCACGGTGAGGCCGTCGATCTTGGGCTCCACGGTGAAGTCCGCGTCGCGCACGCGCGGATCCAGGCGAATCAGGCGCTCCAGCCAGGCCTCGAGTTCCTCGTCGTTGAACACATTGGCCAGGCTGAGGATGGGCGCGGGGTGGCGCACCTTGCGGAAGCCCTCCGCGGGCGGCGCGCCGGCCCGCTGGGTGGGCGAGTCGGGCGTGACCCATTCGGGATGCGCCTCTTCGATGGCCTTGAGTTCGCGCATCAACTGGTCGTATTCGTAGTCGCTGATGATGGGGTCGTTGAGCACATAATAGCGGTAGTTGTGGTAATGGATGAGGCGCTTGAGTTCTTCGTAGCGTTGGCGCAGGGCCTTCTCGTCGGGCGTGGTCATCGGAATCTCCTTATTTGCGCGTCTCCATCGGGAAGAGATGCCAATTTGCGGCCGGAAAATTCCCGAGAACCTCCACTTTCCTCTTGACGAAATGACGCCTTGCGGGTATGCTTGGCCTTTGGTAAGTGGGATCCCCGTGACTTCCCTCGGTTGGGGTTTGGAGATAGCGTCATTCTAATGCAATCGGGGGGAGGCGGCAAGGCCCGCGAGGTTGTGAGCACCTACCCATCGGCATTGGGAACGGCCTTTTTAGGCAGGAGGTGAACAACTCAGAACGGAACGGCGTACACATCCCTACCGGGGCGGGTCGTCGAAACGATCCCGAAGTGTTGGCGTCCGAAAAACCGTGCGCGGCATCTCTGTAAAGAGGGACACAGAGATGTCGTTTTGTGTTCTTCCATACTGACGGAAAATCTCCTGAAAAGCGCATAAAAAAGATTAAAAGCGTCTGTGAAATCGTCAAAACGCCCTTTAAACCCTTGACTTTGGAACGAGTCTCAAGTATACTGCCCCCGGCTTTGTGGGGGAGAGGGCCGCGGCGAGCGACCTTCTCCGAGATCAACCCATTTTTTACGACGGCTTCAAAGCACTCGCTGGCCGGATGCTCGGTGCGGGAGCAGGGCACGCGATCCACTTTGAAGGCGGAGGGAGTCGTATGATGGCCTTAGGAGACGAAATGAAGCAAATTCTGTCCGTGGCACACTCGTTGTCCGGCCTGCAAGCCGACGATTTTGAAGCCTTGCGGGCCATCGCCGACGAGGCCCAACCCTGGGCCGAGGAGTTGGAGAGCCAGATCCGTGACTTGCTGCGCAGTCACGAGGTCACAGCTCCGTATGCCGAGACTTACCTCAACGGTAAGCCTGCGGAGTGGTTTCGTTCTTTGTTCGAGATTCGTGATGCGCAAGAGTTCCTCCATCGTCAAATGAACATCGCGGTGGAACATGTGCGCGAGGGCGTGCCCAACGAGGTGGTGCTCGCGTTGGCCCCCCGTTGGGTGGAATGGATGACCGCGAAGGCTGCGCAGACCCTGGGCTACGAAAAGTCCCAGGAGATCGCGGTCATCATGACCCGGGTCCTCAACCTGGCCGCAGTGGTCATGATCGCGACCTACGACATGGTCGTGCGGCGCACCTTCATCCGCGAGACCGGCTTCTCCGAAGCCCTGCTCAAGCGCCTGCAGACCCGCACCCTGCAAGAGATCGCGGACGAGATGAAGGTGGAACAGGCTGCGGCGGCCGCTGCAGCGGCCTGACCGGGTCCGTTTGCCCGTCTCGAGTCCTGTTTCCGACGCCCCTGTCCAGGGGCGTCGGGCTTTTTAAGGCCCCGGCCGCGCGGCGGTGCCGGGCCGCAAACGGAGGATGAGGGCCAGCGCGGCCAGGTTGAACGCGACGGCCAGGCCGGTGAGCGCGGCCACGCCGCCCTGGGCGTAGAAATGCGGCGCGAGGGCCGCGCCCAGGGCGCGGCCCAGGGCCACCGAGCCCGAAAACGCGCCCATGGTCACGGCCCGGTGGTGGGGCAAAATCTCGGTCATCAGGGGGATGCTGCTGACCAGCAGCACCTCGAAGGTGAAGAAGAAGGCGAACAGGCCGCCCAGCGCGCCGCCGGGGCCCCAGCGCCCCAGCCAGGGCAGGGCCAGCGCGGCCAGGATGTTGCCCACCAGGCCGGCCGCGATGGTGCGGCGTTTGCCCCAGTCGTCCACCGCGAGCACGGTGAGCCCTTCGCCGCTGAGTTCGGCCAGGCCGATGACGGCCGCGGCCAGGCCCAGGCCCGAGAGCGCGAAGCCGTACGCGTCGCTGAGCCAGACGCCGAAGAGCAGGCCCACGGACTCGTTGGCCGCGGTGGCGAACAGGCCGAAGGCCACGGCCAGCCAGAGCGCGGGGCGCCGAAATGCGTATAGCCAATAATTCAAGCCGGCTGGCCCCGCGCGGAGCCCGTCCCCCGCAACAGGCCCGGGCTCGACCCGTCGGGCCACGGCCCACGCGAAGCCCAATCCCAAAACCGCCATGACCCAAAAGGGCGCTCGCCAGCCGCCCCAACGCAGAAGCAGGCCCACCAGGGGCATGCCGACGAAGAAACTCAGCGACCAACTGAGTTCCGTCGCCGCCAGCACCGCGCCCCGGCGCCGATAGGCCACCCGGTCGCCTACGAAAGCCTGCATGGAGGCGTCGAAGGCCACCTTGGCCCACGCGGCCAGCACCAGGGCCAGGGTGAAGCCCCACCACGAGGCCCACGCGCCGCCCACGACCATGCCGACTACGAACAGCGCCAGGCCGAAGAGCATCCCGGCCCGGCGGCCGCGGCGTTCGGGCAGCCAGGCCAGGGCCGGGCCGACCACCAGGCTGGCCGAGCGCAGGGCCAGGGCCTGGGTCGTGGCCTCCAAACTCAGCCCCAGCCCGGTTTGGAACTCCCGCAAGAAGGGGTAGGCCATGCGGTTGGCCGCGTTGAGCACCATGCGGATGACCACGAACATCAGCAGCCAACGCAGCCATTGCCGACGCTGCATGCCTCCTCCCGCGTCACAGCCAGACTTGCGCCCGTCCGACCACCCGGCCCCGCCAGTTGGTCACCGGGCCGTTGGGGTCCCAACGGGTCAGGTTCGGGGGGATGTCCTCCGAGAGCAGGCCGGCCCGGCGCAGCAGGGCCAGCGCCACCATGCCCCGAGCCCGGTTGCGCGCGTCGCCGTCCGCGACTTTGAGCGCGACGCCCACGCCCCCCGTGGCTCCGGGCCAGTGCCCGGCCGCGATGCCCAGGGCCTGGTAGCCCTCCGCGCCGGCTTTGGACACCACCGCGGGGCCCAGGGCCCGCATGAGTTCGGTGTCGAAGCGCCCCGGTCCGCCCACCATCTCAGGATGCGCGGTCATGGCCGCGGTGATGCGCCGCGCGGCCGTGGCCCAGGGTTCGTCCAGGTCGTGCGGATCGGCCAGCCGGGCCCAGGCCCAGGCCGCGTGGTACAGGGGCAGCGCGAAGTTGGGCGCGCTGCACCCGTCGGTGCCCAGGATGATCTCCTCGGGCTTCAGGCCCGCGAAACGGGCCAGCGCGGCCCGGATGTCCCGCTGCACGGGATGGTCGGGGTCGAGGTAGGTGGCCGTGTCCCAGCCGTGCAGGCGGGCCCGCAGCAGCATGCCGGTGTGCTTGCCCGAGCAGTTGTGATGCAGCGCGGTGGGCTTTTCGCCCCGGCAGGCCAGTTCGGTCGCGGCTTCGGGATCCGCGGGCGGATGCACGCCGCATTGCAGCGCCTCGGGCGTCAGCCCGGCCCGGGCCAGCATGGCCGCGACCCGGCGGGTGTGTTCGGGCCTTCCGCCGTGGGAGGCGCAGATCAGGGCCAGGTCCGCGTCGTCCAGGCCGAAGTGCTCGGGCCCGCGGGCCGCGACGAAGGGCAGGGCCTGGAAGGGCTTGGCCGAGGAGCGCATGAACACCTGGGCCGTGGGATCGCCCGCGGCCAGCAGCAAACGACCGGTGCGATCCACCACGGCCAACGCGCCGTAATGCACGCTTTCGATCAGCGGCCCTCGACCGAGGCCGACCAAGGGGGCGTGGGAGGGGAGAACGGGCATGGATTCCTCCTGGGGGGGCGTCAGCCGCGCGGGACGACATGCACCGCGCTGGCCTTGAAGGTCAACCAAACTTCCGCGCCTTCGTGCAGGTCCAGCGCGGTCAGCGAGGGCTGGGTGACATGCGCGACCACGGCCGCGCCCTGGCAGTCCACCACCACCTTGACCACCGCGCCCAGGGACATGAGGCGCTGCACCCGACCGTGGCAGCGGTTGCGCGCGCTGGACGCCGCGGGCGGTTCGGCCCGCCACACGGTCACCTGGTCGGGCCGCAGGCAGGCGTACACGGCCGCGCCCACGGGGGCCTGGCCCACCGCGTCCACGGTCCAGCCCGCGTCCAGCGCGATGCGCAGGTAGCCCGCGTGCTGAGACTGCACCCGGCCGGGCAGCACGGTCTCCACGCCCACGAAGCGGGCGATGCGCACATCGTGGGGCGCGGTGAACACTTCCTGCGGCGGCCCCACCTGCCGCAAACGGCCGTCCATGACCACCGCGACCCGCCGCCCCAGGGCCAGGGCTTCGCCGAAGTCGTGGGTGATGTACACCGCGGTGATGCCCTCGGCCCGAAACAGGGCCTGCAGGTCGTCCAGCAGTTGATTGCGGGTGGGAGTGTCCAGCGCGTTGAAGGGTTCGTCGAGGAAGAGGATGTCGGGCTGCAGCACCAGCGCGCGGGCCAGGCTGACCCGCCGGGCCTCGCCGCCCGACAGCCTCCGGGCCGGGCGCTGGGCCAGATGCGCGATGTTCAGCCGCCGCAGCCAGGGCTCGACCCGGGCCGCGATGGCGTCCTCATCCAGGCCCCGCAGCCGCAGCCCTAAGGCCACATTGTCGTACACCGTGCCCCGCAGCAGCAAAGGCTCTTGCAGCACCACCGCGATGCGGCGGCGGTACGCGAGCGCGCGCCGCGGCTGCACCACCTGGCCCCGAAAGCGCAGTTCCCCCTGCTCGAGGGGCAACAGCGCGGCCAGGGCCAGCAACAGGGTGGTCTTGCCCGCGCCGTTGGGCCCGATGACGGCCAGCACTTCGTGGGGGAAGATCTCCAGGTGGGGCACCTGGAGCACCGCCCGGCGGCCGCGATGCACCACCGCATCGTGCAGCGTCAGCAGGGCTTCGCTCACGGTTCGCCGTCCTCGTCGTGTTGTTGCAGCCAGGTGAGCGCGTAGTTGACCGCGAAGGCCAGGCCCAGGAGGATGACGCTGAGCGCGATGGCCCGGTCGAATTCGCCGCGGCGGGTTTCGAGCACGATGGCCGTGGTGAGCACCCGGGTGCTGCGGCGCAGGTTGCCGCCCACCATCAGCGACGCGCCCACTTCGGAGATCACGCTGCCAAAGCCGGCGATGACCGCCGCGAGCAGAGGCAGGCGGGCCTCACGCCACAACAGAACGATGAGTTGCCGCCGCGACGCGCCCAGGCCCAGCAGTTGCCAGCGCAGCCGCGCGTCCTGTTGTTGCAGCGCGGTCGCGGTCAGGCCCACCACCATGGGCGTGGCGATGATGACCTGCGCGATGACCATCGCGGTGGGGGTGTACATCCAGCCCAGGCGGCCCAGGGGGCCCGTGCGCCACAGGAACAGAGCCACCACCAGGCCCACCACCACGGGCGGCAGGGCCATGCCCGTGTGCACCACGCTGAACCACAGCCGCCGGCCCGGGATGCGCGACCGCAGGGCCAACCAGGTGCCCGCGGGCAGGCCCAAAATCAGGCTGATGAGGGTCGCCAGACCCGAAATGCGCAACGAGCGCCAGGTGATGGCCCAGATCTCGGGATCGCCGCTGAGGAGCAGGTGCAGCGCCTCCAGCAGCCCTCGCCACAAAGTCTCCATGCTCGGCCCTCCGTGTGCGCCCTGAACGCCCAGCCGCCCGCCCACCATCAGGGGTTTTGCAGCAGTTCGTCCTCGGTCTTGTCCGCCGCGGGGAAGAAGAGGGGTTGGCCGTAGCGGTCCACGCCGTATTCCGCGATGAGGGCCTGGGTCTCGGGCTGGACGAAGAATTCGATGAGCGCGCGGCCGCCCTCCGCGTTCACCTGGGGCCACTTCTCGGGGTTGACCCGCATGATGTGGTAGATGTTCAGCAGGGCCGGGTCGCCTTCGAAGAGGATGTCCAGCCCCAGGGTGTCCTTGAGGGCCAGGTAGGTGCCCCGATCCGTCAGGGTGTAGGCGCCCTTCTCGGATGCGATGCGCAAGGTCGCGCCCATGCCCTCGCCCGATTCCAGATACCAGGGCTGGTCGCTGGGCACCGCGCCCAGGGCCCGCTGCCACAGGGACTTTTCCTTTTTATGAGTGCCCGAATCGTCGCCGCGCGAGACGAAGGGCGCGCCCGCGGCCGCGATGCGCCGGAACGCGTCGGCCGCGTCGCGAGCCTGACGCACCCCCGCGGGATCGTCCTCCGGGCCGACGATGACGAAGTCGTTGTACATCACCAGGGTGTAGTCCACCACATCGCCGGCCTCGACCAGGGGCTTCTCGGCCTCGGGCGCGTGGGTGAGCAGCACATCCGCGTTGCCTTCCTGGCCCATACGCAGGGCCTTGCCCGTGCCCACGGCCACCACCTTGACGGTGTAGCCCGTGCTGTCCTCGAACAAGGGCAACAGGTAGTCCAACAGTCCCGAGTCATAGGTGCTGGTGGTCGTCGCGAGGATGATTTCGCTCCGTTCGGGCCGGGGGGCCGCCGCGTCCGAGCCGCCGCACGCAGCCATGCTCGCCCACAGCCCCAGGGTGTCCTTGAGGGCCAGGTAGGTGCCCCGATCCGTCAGGGTGTAGGCGCCCTTCTCGGA